>NZ_CBCRZX010000053.1:29799-30385 GCF_965137155.1 Stackebrandtia soli | reverse complement strand
ACCCCCAGCGCCGAAGGCGACGCCCCCGCACCGCCTCCGCCGCCCGCAGACCCCGCCAGGCGCGGTCGTTTCATCGTCATGGCGGTCCTCGGGTTGATCCTGCTCGGCGCGTCCGGAGCGGCCGGCTGGTACACCTACCAGACCGGGCACAGCGGGGCCAAGGTCGTCTGGGACACCCCCAAGCCCGAAGGCGGCTGAGTCCCACCCGTGAACGACAAAGATCCCGCGTGCCTCATCGGCACGGGGGATCTTTTCGGTATCGAGACAACGGCGGGGCGGGTTCGTCCGCTTCGCGCTCGGTCTTAGGTCACGGCTCTCGCCAGGACCACGATCAGCACCACCAGCATGAGACTGCCGAACAGGATTCCCATCCCGTACGTCAGTGTCGTCGCCCGGGTCTCGGCCTCGTTGATCGCGGCCGGGTCCTGCTCGGGCAGTTCTCGAGGCGGTGCGACCCGCACCACCTCGGGGACCTTCCACCCGGCCGGGGGTCGGACGTTGGTCGGCGGCCCCGTATAGGCCGCCGAAGACTGGGCTGCGTCGTTCATGACCGCGACGGTATCAAGCGGCGTCACTCGTGGGCTTG
>NZ_CBCRZX010000053.1:0-29788 GCF_965137155.1 Stackebrandtia soli | reverse complement strand
GCGCCGGCGCCGACGCGGGGTCGAAGCCTCGCCATCGGATGTCTGCGGCGACGTGTCGCTGACGGTTGCGACGTCACGCTGAGAGGCCTGAGCGGTCGCGTCCTTGGTCGAGCCGGCACGGGTCCGACGACGCTTCCGCGCCGGACGCTCGGTGGTCTCCACCGTCTCCGTCTCGGCGGCCGACTCGCGTCGCCGTCCACCGGCACCGCCGCGCTGCCTGGGCGCCTTGCGCCCGCGACGCGACGAACCGCCCTCGATGTCGATGTCCTGTTCCGCCGACAGCCCCGCGCGTTTGCGGTCCGCCGACGGCAGGCTTGCCGGGGCGCCCTCGGGGATGCTCAGATCGGTGTACAGGTGATCCGAGGTGTGGTAGGTCTCTTGCGGATCCGCCAAGTCCATCTCCAGGGTCTTGGAGATGATCTTCCAGCGGGGCATGTCCTCCCAACTGACGAAGGTCACCGCGACACCCGTGGCGCCCGCGCGACCGGTGCGACCGATGCGGTGCACGTAGGTCTCGGCGTCATCGGGGCTGTCGTAGTTGACGACGTGGGTCACGTCCCGAACGTCAAGCCCGCGAGCGGCGACGTCCGTCGCCACCAGCACGTCGATGTTCCCGCTGCGGAAGGCGCGCAGGGCGCGCTCCCGGGCGTTCTGACCGAGGTCGCCGTGGACGGCCGCGACGGCGAAGCCGCGGAACTCCAGATCGTCGGCGATGCGCTGGGTGTGGCGCTTGGTGCGCGAGAAGACCATCGTCAAGCCGCGGCCCTTCGCCTGAAGGATCCGAGCGAGCACCTCGATCTTGTTCAACGAGTGCGTCAGATAGGCGAACTGCTCGGTCTGCTTGCTCGGCGCCTGGTCGGTGGTGACGTCGGCGTGGATCGTCATCGGCTGCCGCAGGAACTTCCGCGACAGCGCGACGATTCCGTCCGGCATCGTCGCGGAGAACAGCATCGTCTGCCGGTCCTCCGGGAGCCCCTTCAGCAGCTTCTCGACGTCCTCGGCGAAACCGAGGTCGAGCATGCGGTCGGCCTCGTCGAGGACGGCCGTGTGCACTTCGTCGAGCCGCAGGTGCTTCGACTTGATCAGGTCGATCAGTCGCCCCGGCGTGCCGACCACGATCTCGACACCGGTGCGCAGTGCCTCGATCTGTGGTTCGTAGGCGCGTCCACCGTAGACCGGAAGGACACGGATGCCGCGTGTGGCGCCGGCGTCGGCGATGTCACGCGAAACCTGAAGGCCCAGCTCGCGGGTCGGAACGACGACGAGTGCCTGCGGTTTGCCGGTGGCGCCGTCGGACGGGCTGGTGACGCGTTCGAGGATGGGCACACCGAAACCGAGTGTCTTACCGGTGCCGGTGGGGGCGCGGCCGATGATGTCGTTACCGCGAAGCGCGATGGGGATCGCGTATTCCTGGATGGCGAAAGCGGTCGTGATGCCCATCGCCGCGAGGGCCTCGACGGTCTCGGTGCGGGCGCCCAGCTCCGAAAAGGTGGGGGCGTCGTTCCGCACCGCCGGAGGCGGAGAAACGTGAGTGGCGGGATCACCGAGGTGTTGTTCCTGGGATTGGGCCACACTATCAATGTTGCTTTGCAGTGTATTGTCCCTATTTCGTGGCATGTGTACAACTCGTGTACTGCCTTGAAGTCTGTTCGTCAACCAATGGTACGCGCCGACCCCGCCATCTCAGGTGAACGGTAGCCTGCCGCGTATGGCATCTCACCCTCTATCGCCGTCGACCGAATCGGTGACCGCGCTGCTCGGAATGCTCGCGTACGGGGAACTGGTCGCCTTTGACCGGACGGCCGTCGACGCTCGCTTGGCGCCGGATCTACCGAGACGCGCTCGCCTGTCGGCGATGGCGGCGGTGGAAATAGCCAATTACGAACGATTGACCGCTCGCATAACTGAGCTTGGCGGTTCCCCGGAACTGGAGATGAAGCCGTTCGTCGGCGCCATCGATGCGTTCCATAACTCGACAGCCCCCCGAGATTGGCTTGAGGGGCTCGTCAAAGCATACGTCGGGGACGGCATCGCTGACGACTTTTTCCGCGAGGTGGCCACGCTGCTCGACCCGATCGACCGGGAGCTCGTGCTCGACGTGCTGCACAACGACGAGCACAACGACTTCGCCGTCGAGGAACTGCAGTCGGCGATCGAGGCGGATCCGGCCGTGGCGAACCGGCTCGCGCTGTGGGCCCGGCGGCTCGTCGGTGAGGCGTTGAGCCAGGCGCAGCGCGTCGCGGCGGAGGACGACGCGTTGACGGGGCTCATCGTGGCGGGGACGGGCGATCTGCACAAGGTCGGCGAGTTGATCAAGCGCCTCATGCAGGCCCACGCCGACCGCATGACGACGGTCGGGCTCAGCAACTGACCGGCGACGGCCGGAATGACGGCGGACGTGGCGACGCCACGTCCGCCGGTCACTGATCGACGGTCACAACCCGTCGGGAATGTCCAGTCGGTCCAATGGCTGTGGACTGTCCGGAGTCGGCGACGCCAGTGTCGGGAAGTCGTCGACGAGCCTCGGCGGATTCGTGAGCCATTCGGCCGCGTCCGCCATGTGGGCCTCCAACAGCGCCGACAGTCGCGGTTCGTCGCGGTCCGACAGCGCGATGACGAGTTGTTCGTGGCTCGCCGCGAGGTCGGCCCGCACCTCCAGCGAGTCGTGGATGGAGAAAGTGCACAGTCGCGTCTCGACCAGCAGGGTGCGGATCGCGCGTGACAGCCGTCGGCTGCCGGCCGCGTCGACGAGCGTCCGGTGGAAGTTCAGGTCGCAGTCGCCGAGCTGGCGCGCGGACCCCTTCGCGGCGGCGCGGTTCATCTTCCGCAGTTCCGCCGTCAGCAGCTTCACCGTGTGCTTGATGTGCCGAGGATCCGCCCGCAGCAACTGGCGGGCGGCGGCGCGCTCGACCGACGAACGCATCAGGTAGACGTCGTAGACGTCCTCATTGGTCATCGTGACGACCCCGAGTCCTCGCCTCCGGATCGTCGTCAGGAGCCCCTCCTGAACGAGCCGTTGCATCCCCTCGCGCAACGGACCCCGGCTGACGCCGAGTTGATGTGCCATATCGGCCTCGCCGAGTGATGCGCCGGGCGGAAGCGTCCCTGACAGGATCGCCTCCCGAATACGATCGGCGATCATATCAACAGTGGAGGGACGCAATACCGGTTCGAGGCGGGCGCCGATGGCGGGGGACGTCCGTGGGAACGCATGCTGCGGCACCGCAATACCTCCTTTGACGGGCGGGCTGTCCTTGCCCGCGTGTGTTTTCGGGAACCGATGCCTTGAACCTACCGGAGCGCTTCCGCAGGTGACCGCGGCCGCCCGCGCGTGCGGGCCGTCACTGGAGGTATCGTTACCGAAAGTCAATAATAAGATTGTCGACAAACATATGTTAGGCACTAAGATCATCGGTTATCGAAGCCCCCAGGATCACAAGCTGATTGACCGAAAGGAATCTGACGTGAGTGCTGAAACGCGCTGGACCCGGCGCAATGTCTTCCGGGGCGCGATCGTCGCCTCAGGTGTCGTGGCCGCCCCGAGTCTCCTGTCCGCGTGCTCCTCTGTCGGTGGCGATCCCCTTGCCAAGATCAAGGACGGCGAAGTCGTCCGCATTGGTCTGTCCAACGAACCCCCGTACGCCTTCGACGACGGAGGGACCGTCACTGGCGAGTCCGTCGAGATGTACACCGCGATCCTCAAGGAACTCGGCGCAAAGGACGGTCAGATCGAGACCTCCATCGTGCCCTGGAACTCCTTGATCCCGGGCCTGAACGCGGGGGACTACGACCTGATCACGGCCGGAATGTTCATCACCCCGGAGCGCTGCGCGGAGGCGATCTTCTCCGAACCGGACTACATCACCGCGAGCACCCTGCTCGTGCCGAAGGACAACCCCAACGAGCTCGTCGACTACACGTCCTTCATCGACTCCGAGCTCACCCTCGGTGTCGTCAGCGGTGCCGTCGAGAAGGACCAGGCCATGGCCGCCGGTGTCGACGCCGCCAACATCGCCGAGATCAAGAACCTCAACGACCTCAAGAGCGAGCTCGCCAGCGGCCGCATCGACGCGATCGCCCTGACCGCGCCGGCGCTGAACTACGCCGCGCAGCAGAGCGGCGGCGAGTTCGAGACGGTCGAACCCTTCGTTCCGGTCATCGACGGTAAGGAACAGATGGGCGCCGGTGGCGCCGTGTTCCGTCCGGCCGACACCGCTTTCAGGGACGCCGTCAACGCCGAACTCGCGAAGATCAAGGGCGACAAGGCACGTTGGTTGTCGATCACCGAGCCGTTCGGTTTCACCGACAACGAGTTCCCGGCGGAGCAGTACACGACCGAGAGCCTGTGCCAGGGCGAAGCGTAGCCCGACATGGACATCTTCACACTCCTCGCCAACGGAACACCGGAGCTGCTCAACGGGCTACGCGTCACCGTCCTCGTCACCGTGGGCGGCTGCGTACTGACGTTGCTGATCTCGTTCCTGCTCGGCCTGGCCGCCGGTGCCCACAACCTCGCGATACGCGGGGTCGCCCGCGTCGTCATCGAGTTCTTCCGGGGCACCTCTCTCGTCGTCCAGCTGTTCTGGTTCGTCTACGCGATGCCGCTGATCTTCCAGGTCAAGTTCGACTCGAAGATCGCCATCGGCATCCTCGTACTTGGCCTCAACTACGGCGCGTACGGTTCCGAGATCGTCCGGGGCGCGATCGCCGCCGTTCCCAAGGCGCAGTGGGAGGCGTGTGTCGCGTTGAACTTCACGACCTGGCAGAAACTCCGACTCGTCGTCATCCCACAGGCGTGGGTGGAGATGATCCCTCCGTTCGGCAACCTCGGAATCCAGGTCCTCAAAGGCAGCGCGCTCGTCTCCCTCATCGGGCTCGTCGACCTGACGGCGGCGGCGCAACGTCTGCGGTCCCACGCGTCGGCGGCCGACGCGGTGATCATCTTCGCCGTCCTGCTGGTCGTCTACTTCGTCATGTCCTATCTCCTGGCCTCCGGGATGCGCTGGCTCGAACGGCGCGGCAAGGCCGGGCTGGGTCAGGGACCACCTGACAAACCCACGTTCACGCAAGGCGGACTCAAAGCGTCGGAGGTGGCCGGGTGAACATCTGGAACTGGGACACCGCCGAGGCGATGCTCCCCGCGCTACTGGACGGCTTCCGCGTCATCCTGTTGGTGACGCTGCTCGCCTCGATCGTCGCGCTCGTGCTCGGCCTCATCGTCGCGATCGTCAACCGGTCGGCGCCGCGCTACATCACCGCGCCGCTGTTCGGAATCATGGAGTTCATCCGAAACACGCCGCTGCTGGTGCAGCTGTTCTTCGTGTGGTTCGGGCTAGCGCCGCTCCTGGGCGACACGACGCCGTTGACCGTCGGCGTCATCGTCCTGGGCGTCCACTACGCGACGTACACCGCCGAGGTCTATCGCGCCGGCATCGACGGCATTCCCGTCGGCCAATGGGAGGCGATCACGGCGCTGTCCCTGCCTCGCCGATACGCCTGGCAACACGTGATCCTGCCGCAGGCCGTCCGACGGGTCATCCCGGCGCTCGGCAACTACATCATCTCGATGTTCAAGGAGGTCCCGATCCTGACGGCGATCGGTCTCGGCGAGATGATCGCCCAGGTCGAGTCCTATCAGAACCAGCACTACTCGGGCTTCGTCGAGGGCTACACGATCGCGGGTCTGATCTTCCTCGCGGCCAGCTACCCGACGGCAGTCCTCATGCGGAAATTGGAGAAGCGCCTTGTCAACTGACACCCCCACGACAGCGCCCGCCGTTCACTTCGAGAACGTCGTCAAGCGCTTTGGCGACCTGGAAGTGTTGCGCGGTCTCGATTTCAGCGTGCAGCCCGGCGAACGCGTCACACTGATCGGCCCGTCCGGGTCCGGCAAGACGACGATCCTGCGGCTGCTGATGACCCTGGAGAAGGTCACCGACGGCGTCATCTGGGTCGAAGGCGAACCCCTGTCGCACATGCGAAAGGGCGAACGCCTCGTCACCGCCACCGAAGCCCACCTGCGCGAGGTTCGCAAACGCATCGGCATGGTGTTCCAGCAGTTCAACCTGTTCCCGAACATGAAGGTACTGCGCAACATCACCGAAGCCCCCGTGCACACCCTCGGTGTCGGCAAGGACGAGGCGGTCGTCAGGGCACGGGAACTGCTCGACCTGGTCGGGTTGTCGGACAAGGAGGACGCCTACCCGTCGCAGCTTTCGGGCGGTCAGCAGCAGCGGGTCGCCATCGCCCGGAGCCTTGCGATGCGGCCCGACATCCTCCTGCTCGACGAGGTGACCTCGGCGCTCGACCCCGAACTCGTCGTCGACGTGCTCGACCTGCTCAAGGACATCGCGGAGACGACCGACATCACGATGCTCATCGTGACCCACGAGATGGGCTTCGCTCGCGACGTCTCCGACCGGGTCATGATGTTCGACAGTGGAGTGATCGTGGAGGATTCGGCACCGGACGCGATGTTCGGCGAGCCGAAGCACGAACGCACCCAGTCGTTCCTGAGAGCCGTCCTCGGCGAATCCTCTTGAGTCGAAGACACGAGGAAGGGGCGCCCCGGTCGGGACGCCCCTTCCTCGTCACGTCTTAATAAGAAGGAAGACTCGGGTCGACCTGCTTGATCCAGGCTAGGACGCCCCCCTGGACGTGGACCGCGTTCGACAGCCCGGCGGCCTTCGCGGCGGCGAGCGCCTCCGCGGACCGGACACCGGCCTTGCAGTAGAACACGGCCTGACGCTCGGTCGGCAACTCGGACAGCGCCGCACCGGACACGATGTCGCCCTTCGGAAGCAGGCGGGCACCGGGAATGCGCACGATCTCCCATTCGGCGGGCTCGCGGACGTCGATGATGTCGATGTCCTTGCCCGCGTCGATCCATTCCTTCAATTCCGAAGCGGTGATGGTGGAGTTTTGCACGGCCGCTGTTGCCTCCTCGCTGACTGCGCCACAGAAATCGTCATAGTCGATCAGACCCGTCACCGTGGGGTTCTCACCGCACAGCGCACAGTTGGGGTCCTTCTTGACCTTGACCGTACGGTACGTCATCTCGAGCGCGTCGTAGACCATGAGGCGCCCGACGAGCGGGTCGCCGATGCCCGTCAGCAGTTTGATCGCCTCGGTCACCTGGATCGAGCCGATCGACGCGCACAGCACGCCGAGCACACCGCCCTCGGCGCACGAGGGCACCATGCCGGGCGGCGGGGGCTCCGGGTACAGGCAGCGGTAGCAGGGGCCGTTCTCGGCCCAGAAGACGCTCGCCTGCCCGTCGAAACGGTAGATCGATCCCCACACGTACGGCTTGCCGAGCAGGACCGCCGCGTCGTTGACCATGTACCGCGTCGCGAAGTTATCGGTGCCGTCGACGATCAGGTCGTATCCGGCGAAGATGTCCATCACGTTGTCGTTGGACAGCAGTTCGTTGTGGACGATCACCTTGACGAGCGGGTTGATCTGCGCGATCGTCTCCGCCGCCGACAAGGCCTTCGGCTTGCCTATGTCGGCCTGGCCGTGAATGACCTGACGCTGCAGATTCGACTCGTCCACGACGTCGAAATCGACGATCCCGAGGGTGCCGACACCGGCCGCCGCGAGATACATCAACGCCGGCGAACCGAGACCGCCGGCGCCCACACACAGCACGCGGGCGTTTTTGAGACGCTTCTGCCCGGCCATCGCCACATCCGGAATGATCAGGTGGCGGGAGTAGCGCTGGACTTCGTCGACGGACAGTTCTTCGGCCGGTTCGACCAGTGGTGGCAACGACATGCCACCAATAATGCCTCAGCGCCTCAGCCGTATTCCCCCATCGGACCTGTGATGTATTCGCCGTCGACATACGGCCACGCGTTGGGCTCACAGCCACCGAGCTGGAGCGTCTGCTGCGCCATGACCGGCGACGGGTCGCCCTTCTTCGGGCAGACGACGTGGCCTTCGCCGAGCCGGTGACCGACCTCGTGATTGATCACGTAATGCCGATAGTCCTCGATCGACTCGTCCCAGTGCGGAACGCCGAGGACCCAGCGCTCGTAGTTGATCACGACCGAGTTGCCGTTGCGGCAGGACGTGTAGTCGTCGCCGTCGCCGCACAGGCTCTGCCGGGTCGCGGGCGAAGCGAGGTACAACGTGAAATCGGACTGGCCCTTGCCGACCATCTCGAAACGCCACTCCTGCGCGGCGGTCCAGCCACGCTCGTCACCGAAGGTGTCGAGGATGACGTCGGTGAACTCGTCGCGATCGGCGCCGAGCCCGCCCTCGACGGCGATGTTGAATCGCATCAACTGACCGTCGTCACCGATCGGCTCGTCCGACTCGACCTTGGCGTACGTCCATTCCCCGTCGCCCTCGTACACGACGTCCTCCGGGCCCGGCGTCGGCGACGGTGATGGCGAAGCGCTCGTCGGCGGGGCCGACGGCGATGACTCCGGAGCCGCCGCGGCGACGTCTCCGCTGGTCGGAGCCGTATCGGGATCGTTGTTCACGATCACGATGGACAGGGCCGCGGTCGCTGCCAGCAGCAGCACCGCGAGGAGGACGCTCCGTCGACGGCGGCGCAGCATGCGTTGTCTAGCTCGGCTCGATCTCGACATCGTCGCCAGTCTAAGACCGTCCGTGTCAGATCTCGTCCAGCATCCCCAAGAACGCGCGCGCGGTCGCGGCGGGCCGTTCCATCATCGCGACATGACCGACCTTGTCGAGGATCAGCAGGCGTGAATCGGGGATCGTCTGCGCCACCTGGGGCGCCATCCGCACATCCAACAGTTTGTCCTGCTTGCCCCAGATGACGAGGGTCGGCGCCGTCACCTGAGCGGCCAGCCGCCACAGCGACGCCGAGCCCGGCAGGTAAGCCTGGACGAAACTCGACACGATCGCGCGGAACGTCTGCACGTACGCCTGCGAGTTCCACGGCACCGCCATCCGGCGCCGCATCTCATCAATCGCCTCGGCCCTCCGTTGGGAGTTGACGCTGTCCGGCTCGCCCCACAGGCTCGCCGCCGTCTGATCGACGACCTGCTCCGGCGTCATCGACGCCATCGCCCGGGCCGCGATGCGTTCGGCACGAGGAAGCGCCAGCAACGGCAGGAGCCGCGACTGTGTCGACCGGCGGACGTCAGCGAACGGCATGGCCGGGGACACCAAGGTCAACGACCGCACCAGATGCGGCCGCGTCGCCGCGACGTACACCGACAGGGCGCCGCCGAGCGAGTTTCCGAACAGGTGCACCGGACCGCGTCCGGCGTAGGTGATCCAGGCGGCGACGCGTTGCGCCAGAGCCGGGATCGTGTAGCGCTTGATCGGCGCGGAGTGCCCGAACCCGGGGAGGTCGATCGCCTGCCCCGCGAGACGGTGGGACAGCATGTCCGCCAGGTCGGTCCAGTTCTGGGCCGAACCGCCGAGCCCGTGTACGTACAGCGCGGGCTCCGCGTCGTCCGTGATCGCCGGCGTCTCGCGCACGAAAAGGCGCTCGCCGCCCACGAGATGATCGCGCCCCGGCCACAGTGGAATGAGCTCATCCCGAAGATGAAGCTCCGTTTCGCCCGCCAGCCTCGCGCGTTTCATAGACGCGAGTTTAGATGTTGTCCCGCGGTCTCAAGCCGTGCCGGCGAGTGTTCCGAGCGTCACTCCGAACGGGCCGGGGGGAACGTCGCCCGACAGTACTCGGCGCGGTGCGCGAGATTTGCCCGAATGCGTTGCGGCCGTTCGATCGAGCGGCCGAACGCCGTGTGGACGCAGCGGACCGACGCGCCCGCGTCACGCCATCAACGACTCGAGCCGGCGGTTGAGCGCCGCCAGCGTCGCGTGGACGACGGCCTGTCGTCGGTCGCCCGTCGCGGGCGCCGCTCCGGCGAGTTGTTCGGCACCGGCCTCCGTCAGTAGGAGGACGACGACGACGGCGACCTGGATGGGGCCGGCCTGTTCGATCGCCGCGTGTTCGACGACGACGCGCGCCTTGTTGCCCAGCAGCACGCCCACCGCGTCCACGGCCGCCTCGGCGGCGCCTCGCTGGACGTGCCAGTCCACCGCGGGCGTGCAGGCTCGTCCGACGGCGCGCGCGCCGCCCGCCGCGAGCGCGACTTCGATTGTCGCCTCGAAACCGGACAGGACGGCCTGAACGCGTTCGAGGACGACACGATTTCCCGGCGCCATCGGAACGCGGCGCGGCGTCGCCTCGGCGATGACCGTGTCGACGGGGTGCGCGCGGAGCCCGAGCCTCGAGTCGAGGACCGCGGCCACCTGGCGATGCACCTCGTCCGCGTCGGCCTCGTCGGCGATGTCGAGTGACAACTTCTGGTCCGCGTCGGACAACCGAGCCACGGCAACGCCCGGGATCTGCCGGACGGCGTCCAGCACCTGTTCGGGAGTCGCGGAAGGGGACGGCTTCGGCGACGGCTTCTTCGGTTCCAACGCCGCCTGTGGAGGTGCGACGGTCGGGAGTTCCGAGGTCTTCTCCTCGGGAGCCGTGTGTCGCCCGCGCGCGGCCTCGCCGGACGCCTCGGCGGCGGAGTCTCCGGCGTCGATCGCGCGACGGACCGACGTCTGCGCCTGCTGAGTGCTTCGCAGGAAGGTCGCGATGCGGTCGAGGTCCGCGCTGCGGTCGGCGGCGTACTCCTCCTCGTCCTCGGCCGCGTGGCGGCGACGACGGGGGATCGTGGTGCGCGGACGAGGCGGGAGTTCGCTCGTGGCGTCGGTGTCGGGTTTGGGACGGTCCACCGTCCATTGCCCGGCGGTCTTGTCGCCCTCGGTTTCCGGCTCTTCGCCCGGGGACGCCTCGGAGGATTCCGCGTCGATGACGTTGGCGTCGTCGGTGGGCGCGTACCTGCGGCGTCGCGGCCGAGTCGGATCGAAGCGGTATTGTTCTCCGGCGTCGCCGGAACTCGCGGCCTCGCGGCCGGATCGGTTGCCGTTGGAGCTCGGCGCCGGTGAACCGAATTGAGACCTGACTATGTTGTCGGGTTGCACACCGTCACCGCGTCGACTTGCCTCGTACACCACCGCAACCTCTCTCGTGGGCTGCCCGCACGTTACCTTAAAGAGAGGCAGGCGAAAACCGCCGTACCATGTGAACCCCCGGTCGCGTGGTAACGACATGGCAGACACTTGAGGAATAGAGGCGGCGATGACACTGGCACAAGGACGCAGCGCGCGGCTGCCGCGGACGCGGCGCCGTCGTCAGTTGCTCGACGCGGCCCAGCAGGTGTTCGTCGCGCGCGGGTATCACGCCACGGCGATGGACGACATCGCCGAACGTGCCGGGGTCTCCAAGCCCGTGTTGTACCAGCACTTCCCGGGGAAGTTCGAGCTGTACCTGGCCCTGCTCGACACGCATGGTGAGGCACTCGTGTCGACGGTGCGCGAGGCGATGGCGTCGACCACCGACAACCGCGAACGCGTGCGGCGCGCGATGGAGGCGTACTTCGACTTCGTCGACGCCCAGGGTGAGGCCTTTCGCCTGGTGTTCGAATCCGACCTGCGCAACGATCCGATCGTCGCCGAGCGGGTCGACCGGGTGGAACGGGACTGCGGCGTCGCCATCGCCGAGACGATCATGTCGGACACCGGAGTCAACAGGGAACGCGCCGAACTGCTCGCGATCGGTCTGACCGGAGCCGCCGAGATGGCGGCGCGGCGGTGGCTGGCGTCGAAGCGGGCGGTGCCGAAGGAAGAGGCCGTCGGTCTGCTGGCGACGCTGACGTGGCGGGGCATCTCGCGCTTCCCGCTTCAGGAGAGCGGCGCGGCGTCCGATGAGGCCGATGACGGCACCGAGGTAGCCTTAGAGCCTGTCGGGACCCCGCTTCGTGTGGTGACCAGGTGATTCCATCGCGGACGACGACTCCGGGCGACGCCCCGGTTCGTCCGTCCTTCATGGATTTACCCGGGTGCCGCGCCGAAAGCCGGGCTCCGGCCTTGTCAGCCCGATCGTCAAGAGTCACTAGGAGGGGCCGTGGAGGTCAAAATCGGTGTGCAGTTCGCGCCTCGTGAGCTGGTGCTGGAGAGCACCCAGTCGCCGGACGAGATTGCCTCGGCCGTGGACAAGGCCGTGACGTCCGAGCAGGGCACGCTCAGCCTGGTCGATGAGCGCGGCCGTCGCATCATCGTCCCCATCGACAAACTGGCCTATGTGGAGATCGCCGAGGCCGCCAGCCGGGGCGTCGGTTTCACCGCCGGTTAAAGTCGCGCCGCGCCGTTCTCAACGGTCGCGGCTCTCATCGTCCTATCGCCACGCGCTACGAGCGCGTGGCGATATTCGTGTCAGGGGACGTCACGTGGGGCGAACCGACTCGAAGACCTCGTCGATGATCGGGTCGTACTCGGAATGCGTGCCGGGGATCGATACGTACAACACGGCCGCCTCGGCCTTGCCGACGTTGATGAGCGCGACGCCGACGAGTTCGTCGGTCGCCTCCAAACCCGGTTCGGAGAAGGACAACCGGAAGACGCGCACCCAGGCCGGGAGGCCCCCGAGGGCGATGTACTCGTCTCGCAGGGTCTCGATCTCGTTGCTGTCGGGGTAGTAGTTCAGCCGGACGTCGGCGACGACCTGTTGGGACACGCACTCCAGGTCGAGCTGGGTGCCGTCGTTGACGGAGGCGCGGACGCTGCCCGACAGGATCGACGCGAGGTACTCCTGCGGGTAGGCGTCGTCGCCGTACGTCTCCGTCACGAAGTACTGGCCCGTGCGGTACTCGACCTGCAGATCGCCTCCGTTCCACGTCTGCGTCCACGGCATCCACGGATCGCCGTACGCGCGATAGCTGATGCCGCTGGCCTGGTCGACCGTGCGCTCTCCATCTGGTGTGGACGGATTCTCGCCGGTGCCGGGTGGCTCGGAGGTCGGTGGGGGACACGCTTGAGCCAACGGGGGGAGGCTCTCGTTCGGTCCCGGTGCCGCTCCGGGGGTGTCGCCGGGGATGCCGCCCGTCGAGCTCATCACCAGCACCACGATCAGGCCGATGACGACGATCGCGCCGCCGGCCAGCCCGAACAGCATGAGCATGCGGCGGGGGTCGTCGGCTCGTCTGGGGGTGCCGTTGTCTGCTTCCACGACCTCAGTGTCGCCGATGTCGGCAAAGCTTCGTCGGCTCCCGTCGGGATCGGCGACGCGGCATCCCCATCGGAGTGTCACGGCGAGTGCCGTCATGTTGTCGAAAAATTATGGAATGACACGGATTGGCGGCGCGGCGGGTATGGACATTTCGCCCGCGCGGGTGAGAAAGTGTAATGAATCACTCATCAGTATCCATTTGAGACCCCGGAGGATGTGTATGCGCACGACCCTTCGAGTGGGCGTGGTCAGCGCGATCGTCGCGCTGTTCGTATCGGGCACCGCCATCTCGGCACAGGCGGATGTCACCAGCGATGCGGTTAACTACGTCGCTCTTGGCGACTCGTATTCCTCGGGTACCGGCACCGCCGAGTACACCGACACCGATTGCCTGTTGTCCAACCATTCCTACCCGCAGCAGCTCGCGAGTCAGCTCGGTTTGACGCTGACCTTCGACGCGTGCTCGGGTGCGGTCATCGACGATGTTCGCAACAGCCAGATGGCGAACCTCAACGCTGACACGGATCTCGTCACGATGTCCATTGGCGGCAACGACACCGGCTGGTCCGACGTCGTCGTGTCCTGCGCCCGCCCGTGGCCCTGGACGTGCTGGGGCGACATCGACAACGCCGAGGCGTACGTCACGAACACGCTGCCCGGCCGTCTCGACTCGCTCTACAGTGAGATCCGCGCCGCCGCACCGAACGCGCAGGTCGTCATCGTCGGATACCCGCGCCTGTTCAACGGCGAATCCTGCAACGTCATCACCCGCATCAGCGGTGAGGAACAGGCCCGCCTGAACGAGGCCGCGGACCTGCTCGGCGACACCATCGGGTCCGTCGCCTCGGCGCACGGCTTCGACTACGTCGACCCGCGCGGCGCCTTCGACGGGCATGCCGTCTGCGATGACGAGGAATGGCTCAACGGTCTGTCCTGGCCGATCGTGGAGTCCTTCCACCCCAACCGGTCGGGCCACGACGCCTACACCGATTTGATCGCGCCGTTGGTCTGACGGTTCGCGACGATCTCTCGCACCGCCCGCCGTCGACATCGACGGCGGGCGGTGTCGTCGTCAGTCCAGGTGGTCGCGGACGAACGCGGCCCGGACGGCGGGCGTGTCCAGCGGCAGCGGCAGGACCTCGTACCCGTACTCGCGATACGTTCGTCCGATCTGGATCTCCGTGGCGCGGGCCACCTCCGGTGTCTGGCGCCGCTCCGCGTCGAGTTCGTAGATGTCCGGCCACCACGGCGTCACGAACACGCGATCGTGATAGCGCAACCGTCGCGCCGCCTCGTCCAACCGCGTCGGCACCGCGAGGCCCTCCAGCGTGAGATAGCCGATGGTGTCGACGACGCCCCGATCGAAGAACGTCACCGGTTTCGTCGCCGCGTGCCAGGCGGCGACATCGCGGTCGACCATGGAGGCGGCGAAGGCGTCCCGGTCCCGCCACGGCAGCGCGTCCCCGCCGGCCGCGCGCTGCTCGATGATGACGGCCCGTCCCGATTCCGGCATCACCGCGAAACCGTCGGCGGCGAGCCGCTTCACCAGGGTGGTCTTGCCACCGCCGGGACCACCGGTGATGACGACTCGAACGACCATGCCGAACTCCTTCGCGCGCGACGACGAGGCCGTCACCGCGAGCGGCACGACCCGAGTTTTGTCTTTTCAGGATGGATTGAGAGGTTCCGCCAGCTCGGCGAGGCCCGGAAGATCGGCCGGTCGAACCGTGGCGTTCGGCAGAACATAATGGAACGCGGCGCTCACCCTCGACACGTCGACCGCTCGCAACGCCGCCCAGGCCTGCCGGTATGCCGCCAACTGTACCGACGCCGCCCGCGCGTCCTCGCCAGTGGGCAGTCGCCCCGTCTTCCAGTCGACGACCTCGTAACCGGACTCCGTCGCGAAGACCGCGTCCATCCGCCCGCGCACCACGACGCCGCTCAGCACCGTCGTGAACGGCACCTCCACGGCCACCGGCGTGCGTGACGCCCACGACGACGCCTCGAACGCCGCCCGCAACCGATCCAACAACGCGTCGTCGGCGGCCTCGGGGTCGGCCGCGCCCGGCAGGTCGTCCATATCGAACAAAGCGGTGCCGCCGAGCCGCCGCTCGACCCACGCGTGAAACGCGGTGCCCCGGCGCGTGTGCGGAGCCGGGGGCTGCGGCAGCGGACGACGCAGCCGCCGGGCGAACGCCTCCGCGTCCGCGTGCCACGCCACCAGGGCCGACACCGACATCGCGGGTGGGATCTCCACCCCAATGACGTTCGCGTCGGCCGCGTCGCGCTCCGCCAACAGCAGCTTCGCCTCGTCGCGCCACCGCGAACCTTCCGCAGAGGACACCGCCTCGGTCGGATCGAGCTCCGCCATCGCCTCCAGCACGGCGACCGCAGCCGCGGTCGCGCTCTCCTGTCGATCCCCGAGCGGCGCCTTCGACGGCCACGACGCCGTCATCGCCTCCGCCAGCACCGGGTTCTCGCCCTCAGGCTTCGCCATCCAGCGGACGGCGTTCGCGCCGTAGTCAACGGCCTCGGTCAGGAACGGCGACGGGCCACGCGCCTCCGTCGCGTCCCCCCACCAGTAACCCGACACCCACAACCGCCTCCGCGCCCTGGTCATGGCGACATAGGCCAGCCGACGCTCCTCCTTCAGGTGCGCGGCGGCGAGATCGCGCTTCAGCTGGGATTCGGCCTTCTTCAAGTCGGCCGCCGACGTCGACTCTCCATACTGGAATATTGGTAGCTCCTCCGCATCACCACGCAGTGGATACGGCAGCTTCCCCGTGTTCTGCAACCAGTTCGTTCCCGCGCCCTTGCCCGGGAACACGTCCTTCGTCAAGCCGCACACCGCCACGGCGTCCCACTCGAGCCCCTTAGCCGCGTGAACCGTCAGGATCTGCACCGCGCCCCGTCGCTCCGTCGCGCCCGTGATGTCGAGCCCGTGCTCCTGCTCCTCCGCCGCCTCCAGATAGGACAGGAAACCGGCGAGATTCGGCGACGCCGACCGAGCCTGATAGGCGCTCGCCTCATCGCAGAACGCGTCCAGACGATGCCGATCCTGACCCGTCACCGCGATCTCGGTGTCCAGACCCGTCACGTCGACGATCTCCGCGATCAGATCGTCGACGGGCTGATTGACGCGCGACCGCAGCAGCTCCAGTTCGTCCCTCAACGCCGCCAACCTGGCGGCACCGAGCGGGCTGTACCGATCGACGTCCCCCAGATCGTCCAAAGCGTCCGTCAACGACACGTGCGTCAGGCCGTCCGCGTCCGGCTCGTAGCCACGACTTCGGGGGCGCAACTCCTCGACCCGTTCGTGCAGCGCCACCAGATCACGAGGGCCGATCCGCCAACGCGGCCCCGTCAACAGGCGCATCATCGCCGCGCCCGCGGTCGGCCGGGCGAGAACCGTCAAGATCGCGTAGACCTCGCGGACCTCGGGAGCGTCCAGCAGACCGCCCGAACCGATGACCTCCACCGGCAACCCGGCCGCGCGCAGTTCGCGCTCCACCGGGCCGATCTGGCTGCGCCGCCGTACCAGGACCGCCGTCGACGGCGGCTCATCGGGATCGGAACCCCGCCACAGTTCCCCCGCCCGCTCGGCGATCCAGCGGGCCTCGTCGTCGACCGTCTCGCACAGCGCCGCCTCGACGACGCCGACCCCGGCCGCACCCGGTTCCAATGGGGACACCGGCAGTCCCTCGTCGCGCAACGGCTGAGACAAGGCGTTGGCGATCGCCAGCACCTCGGACGTGTTCCGCCACGACACCGTCAACTCCGCGCGGTGAGCCGCCGCACCCGAGCTCGTCGGGAAGTCCCCCGGAAAGCGGCCGAGGGTGCCCGCGCTCGCGCCGCGCCAACCGTAGATCGACTGGCACGGATCACCGACCGCCGTCACCGGATGCCCATCGCCGAACAGCGAACGCAACAGAGAGACCTGGGCGACCGACGTGTCCTGGTACTCGTCGAGCAGCACCACCCGGAATCGCTCCCGTTCGATCCGGCGGACGGCGGTCGACGTCGAAGCGACCTGCGCCGCCTGTCGGATCTGATCGGCGAAGTCGACTCCGCCCGCAGCCCGTTTGCGGCGCTCGTACTCGGTGATGATCGGCAGTAGCTGGGTCCGCGACCGCAGCGCGCCGACGATCTTGCGGACCTCCTGATTGGATCTCTTGCCGGAGCGCGCCTCCAGCTCCTCCAACAGCGCGGTCGAGTACTCCTCGACGTCCTGCGGGTCGCGCAGGTGATCGGCCATCTCGTCGGACAGCGCGCGAACGCGCGCGACGACCGTCTCCACGGCGAGGCTCGTCGCCGACATGTCGCCGTCGTACTCGCGCACCGCCTGATGTGCCAGTTGCCACGCGTGCGCGGCCGACAGGACCGTCGTACCCGGCTCGATGCCGACCCGTAGACCGTGCTCACTGACCACGTTGGACGCGTAGGCGTGGTACGTCGAGACGACCGGTTCGCCCACCGACTGGAAACGTGAGTCCACAAATGACAACTTGGCGAGGCGCTGCCGAACCCGGGTCGCGAACTCGCCCGCGGCCTTGCGCGTGTACGTCAGGCCGAGCACCTGATCGCCGCGCACGAAACCGTTGGCGATCAACCAGACCACCCGCGCGGCCATGGTCGCCGTCTTCCCCGAACCCGCGCCCGCCACGATCAGCAGCGGCTCCAACGGCGCCTCGATTGCCGCGACCTGCTGCTCCGTCGGCGTGTGCGGGTCACCGAGCAGCGCGGCGAGCCGCCGCGCGCTGAACTCCGGACGGTTCATCCGGTCACCGGCTTTCCCTTGCCGCTGATCGGACAGCACTGCTTCACCGCGCACGTCCGGCACTTGTCACTGTGGATGGCCAGGAAGGTCGAACCCGCCATCGTCTTGGCGACGCCCGCCAACTTCTCCTCCGCCCAACCGGGATTCGCCGCGTCGGGAAGAGCCGGCTGCGTCATCGTCGACGCCGCCTTCGAACCCAACTCGGGATACACCAGTTCGCCCCCGCCCGGCGGTGCTCCCGGCGCCAACGCCTCGAACGCGCCCCGCTGAATCGCCACCTGGTACGCGGCCAGCTGAAGATGCCGTTCCATCTCCGCCTTCCGCGGTTTCGCCGTGCCCGTCTTGATGTCGACGACATGCAGCCGCCCCGTCAGGTCGAGTTCGAGCCGATCGACCTTGCCCTTCAGCGACGCCGTCACCGTCGTGTCCGGCACCGGCACGTCGACGCGGAAAGCCCGCTCGGCCGCCACGAACTCACGCGGATTCGCGTCGAGCCACTGTGCCAGCTGATCGGCCATCCCGAAGACCCGTTCGCGTTCCTGGGCCACCTTCCACGTGGCCTCCTTCGGCAGGGTGTCGATGTGGTCGGCGAGGACCTGCTCCATGGCCGAACGCGGGTCCGGCGCGGTCGCGGCCCGCTCGGCGGCGGCGTGCACGAGCGTCCCCAGTTGCTGGGCGATGCCGGGCGGTTCACTGCCGCCGTGCTGCTCCAGCAGCCACCGCAACCCGCACCGGTCGGCCTTCTCGATCGCGGACGGGGACAGGTTCACGGTGCCGCCGTCGTCGACGATCGGACCGTCGTCGGACAGCGGTGCCACCCCCCACCAACGGTCGGGATGGGCGGCCGCCACGCCGTCGGCGGCCAATCGGGCGAGGAGGGCGATCGCGTCGTCCCGTTCCGGGCCGTCGGGGCCGATCGCGACGCGACGAAGGCGCGCCACCAGACCCGACAGCGTCAGCGGTGTGGTGACGGTGTCTCGGCGCTCCGGCTCGACGCCGAGCTCCGCCGCGAAACGGCTCGGAAGTTCCTCGTCGTCGTCAGCGACCGTCGTGACGAGGAGACGGTCCCGAGCCCGGGTCATCGCCACATAGAACAGTCGACGTTCCTCGTCGAGCAGCACCTTGATCGGGTCGACGACGTCGGCGGCTCCGCTCGTCAACGTCTCGACCAGGTATTCGGCGCCCATGAGCGAACCACGCGGGCGCAGGTTCGGCCACACACCCTCCTGGACCCCGGCGACCACGACGAGATCCCATTCGCGGCCCTTCGCGGAGTGCGCCGTCAACAGTTCGACGGCGGGTCCGCGCCGGGCGTGCTCGGCGACCGAGTCGGCGGGCAGCCGCTGTTCCAGGACGTGGCCGACGAACACCTCGCACCCGGCGCCGGGCAGGCGGTCGGTGAACTTCGCGGCCCAGTCGAACAGGGTCATCATCGCGTCGAGGCCGGCGTCGGCACCGAAGGCGCGCGAGTCGGCCGACACGGCGCGACGGGCGAGCGTCTCGCCGAGATTCGACCTGTCCCACACCGCCCAGAGCACGTCCTCGACCGTTCCCACCGTGTCTCGCGCGCACTCCATCAGCCCGGCGATCCGGCGTGCCGGATCCGCCCACAGCTCATCTGGAATGGACACGAGGAGGGACGGCTCACGCAGCGCCTCGACGAGCAGTTCCCCTGAGGACCGGAACGTGTCGTCGGCGGTCGCCTGAGTCCGCAGTGCCTGTCGGAGACGGCGCTCGCTCAAGGCGTCCCCGCCACCGTACGGGGATTGCAGGAGCGCCGAGGCCGTCTCCTCGTCGAGAGACTTCGGATCCAGTCCACAACGGATGGCGGTCAGCAGGTGGGTGACGAGGGGCTGTGCCGACAGCGGAGTGTCGTCGCTGCCGGAACGGATCGGGATGGCGGCGTGCCTCAGCGCCCGCTCGATCGGGCCGAGCTGCGTCGCCGATTTGACGATGACCGCCATTCGGGACCACTCGACACCGTCGCGAAGGTGCGCGGTGCGCAACCACTGGGCGACATGGGCGCCCTGTTGCGTCGCCGACGGTACTTCCAGGACGACCACGTCGCCGTCACCCGATTCGGGGCGGGGCGCGTGATCGCTGGCGCGGTGCGCGCCTCCGGACAACCGCTGCGAGACGGCGTGCGCCGCCGTGACCAGTTCCTTGGCGCTGCGATGGCACACCGGCAGGTCAATGTGGTCGGCGGGGTTTCCGTCGGAGTGCGGGAACAGGTCGGTGAACTGGCGCATGATCCGCGCGTCGCCGCCGCGGAAACCGAAGGTGGCGGAGTCGGCGTCGCCGAACGCGGTGATCGACGCCCCGGCCGAGACGAGGCGCAGGAGCGCGACGCTCGCCGGGTCGATGTCGTGCAGTTCGTCGACGAAGACGAACCGTGGCGGGGTGATCAGGTCTGGTTGATCGGCGAGTTCGCTGGCGGCGGCGCGGACGATCTCGGCCGTGTCGTAGGACGCGGCGCCCGTCACCGAGGACAGCGCGAGCACGTCGACGTACCGGGTCACGAAGTCCGCAGCCGAGATCCATTCGGGACGGTCATGGCGTCGGCCCAGTTCGGCCAGACGTGGGGCGGAGACGCCTCGTTCCGTCGCGCGCAACAGCAGGTCACGCAACTGCGCGACGAACGCCGAGGTCGCCAATGCCGGGCGCACCGATTCGGGCCAGTCGATCGTGTCGGAGGCGAGCAACCGCCGGATGATGACGTCCTGTTCGGGGCCGGGCAACAGGATCGGCGGCGGCGCGTCGCGGGCCGCGGCGGCCAGCCGCAGGATCGCGAACGCGTAGGCCGCGAAACTGAAGACGGGCACCTCGTCGCCGGTGCGGTCCAGCCGTGCCGCGATTCTTCTGCGCAGGCGGGAGGCGCCGCGTCGGCCGAATCCGAAGACGAGGATGCTTCCGGGCGCGCTGCCCTCCTCGACTCGCGCGGCGACCGCTTCGACGAGCGTCGTCGTCTTCCCACTGCCGGGACCACCCGTGACCAGCAGCGGGCCGGTGCGATGGTCGATGACTTCGCGCTGGTGGCGATCGGGCAGCAGTAGACCCGCGGAGGCCGGATCGACCGACTCTCGCGCGACGAAACGATAGCGGGCCGCTGTCACGTCCGACATCAAATCACGCAGGTACGACGGCACCGTCTGCGGGCGATCGTCCCGACTGTTCGATTCGGTCTCGGACACTCGTTGTCAACGCGGGTGGAAACCTTGTGTCACAGGCGAAGTGTGATCATTCCGGATGTGCCCGAGAGACGGTCGGCCTCGTCGGCGCCGCGTTCCCAACCGGACGGAAGGGTCGTGCCCGTCCCGTGTGGGGGGACGGGCACGACCTCGGTGGTGCTAGAACGCGGGGATGACGGAGCCGTCGGAGAAGGTCTCCTTGATGAAGTCCGCGACCTCGGGCGAGTTGAGGAGCTCGCCGAGGGCGACGACGTCGGGGTCGTCGGTCTTGTTCGCGTTCGTGACGAGCAGGTTGACGTACGGGTTGTCATCGGTCGACTCGATGGCCAGCGAGTCCTTCGACGGAACCAGGTCGGCCTCGATCGCGTAGTTGCCGTTGATGACCGCGAGATCGACGTCCTCCAACGAGCGCGTCAACTCGGCCGCCTCCAACGGGACGATCTCGACGTTCGACGGGTTACCGACGATGTCGTCCTCCGTCGCCAGCGTCCCCGCGCCGTCCGCGAGCGTGATGAGTCCGTTGTCCGCCAACAGTTTCAGCGCCCGGCCGCCGTTGCTCGCGTCGGCGGGGATGGAGACCTGGGCGCCGTCCGGCAGGTCGGCGAGGTTATCGATGCTCGACGAGTAGGCGCCGAGCGGCTCCACGTGGACACCGGTCACGGAGACGAGGTCGGCGTCGCTCGCCTTGTTGTACTCGTCGAGGAACGGTTGGTGCTGGAAGAAGTTCGCGTCGAGGTCCCCGGCGTCGAGTGCCGCGTTCGGCTGGTTGTAGTCGGTGAACTCGCGGATCTCCAGGTTGAGCCCCGCCTCCTCGGCCAGGTTCTCCTTGATGAACTCGAGGATCTGACCATGGGGGGCGGGCGTGGCGCCGACGAGCAGGGTGTCGTCGGCGTTGCCGCCGGAGCACGCGGTCACGCCTCCGACGACGGCCAACGAAATTACCGCGGCTGCTGATCTCACAAATGAGGCCATTGAAACGTCTCCTTAGTAACAGGTTTTTCGTGAACGCGGTCGCGCCGGTCGGCACGCCGAGAAGGGGAGTTTTCCGATATGTCGGACATGTCCAGGGCGCGCGGGGGCGCCGATCATGCCGGTGGGTTGATTCAGCGGTGGTCGAGGCGGCGCGCCGCCAGATCGCCCACGAACTGCACGATCTGGACGAGCACGATGAGCAGCACGACGGAAACGATGAGGTATTCGGTCTGGTATCGGTGGTATCCGAAGCGGACGGCGAGGTCGCCGAGCCCACCGCCGCCGATGGCACCCGCCATCGCCGAGTACCCGGTGAGGGCGACGATCGTGACGGTCAGGCCTCGGACCAGTGCCGGGAGGGCTTCGGGAACGAGTACCCGCCAGACGATGCCGCGTCGTCGCGCGCCCATCGCCTCGGCGGCCTCGATGAGACCGGGGTCGACCTCGATCAGGGCCGATTCGACGAGTCGGGCGAAGAACGGTATCGCCGCGACGGAGAGCGGTACCACCGCCGCGGCGCTGCCGATGGTCGTTCCCGCGATGAGCCTCGTCAGCGACGAGATCGCCACCATGAGGATGATGAACGGCGCCGATCGTCCGATGTTGACGATGACTCCGAGGACGCGGTTGACGACCCCGTTGGGGGCCAGACCGTTCGACCTCGTGACGAACAGGATGACGCCGAGCCCGGATCCTCCAACGATCGTCCACAGTGTGGACAGACCGATCATGTGCAGGGTCTCCAGGCTCGCGCGGATGAGATTCTCCGTCATACCGGACGCACCCCGTACCTGTTCTCGGCGAGCCACGCGAGGGCCTTCTCGGCGGCGGGCGTATCGGGCAGACGCAACCGCATCCGACCGACAGTTCCGTCCGAGACGGTGTGCACGGCTGCGTCGGTGATGGACGCGTCCAGATCGAACCGCCGCACGAGCGTGGCCAGGACCGGCTCACCGACGGTCGACGCCGTGAACGTGATCTCGGCGTCGATCCCGTCGCCGTCGTTGGCGGACGGGGCGAGCCGGAACGCCTGATCCCCGAGGATCGACCCCGGCTCGGCGAGCAACCCGGCCACGGCACCGTGTTCGACGACCCGACCTTCATCCATGATGGAGGCCGTGTCGCAGATGCGCGTGATGACGTCCAGCTCGTGCGTGATCAGCAGGATCGTCAGGTCGAGTTCGTCCCGCAGCCGTGCCAACAGGTCGAGGATGTCGACCGTGGTGTGCGGGTCGAGCGCGCTCGTCGCCTCGTCGGAGAGCAGCACGTCCGGTCGGGGCGCGAGGGCGCGAGCGATCGCGACCCGTTGCCGCTGTCCTCCGGACAGTTGCGCGGGGTACGCGTCGGCCTTGTCGGTCAACCCGACTAGTTCGAGCAGTTCGGCGACGCGGGCGCGCCGGGCGGAGCGTTCCGTCTTGTGCAGTCGCAGCGGAAGCGCGATGTTGGCGGCGACGGTTCGGTTGTCGAGTAGCTGAAAGTGTTGGAACACCATCCCGATCCGGGCGCGTTCGGTCCTCAGTCGGGAAGCGGACAGTGCCGTCAGCTCGGTTCCGCCGACGGCGACTGTTCCCGAGTCGGGGCGTTCGAGCAGGTTCGCGGTGCGCAGCAGTGTCGACTTGCCCGCGCCGGACCTGCCGAGCACCCCGTGGATGTGTCCTTTGGGGACGTCAAGGCTGACGTCGTCGACGGCGCGCACGGCGCCGTAATTCTTCGATACATGATGGAGCGTGATCAAGACATGACCTAAACGGAATGCGTGCGGACGAGCGGTCGCTTCGGGGCGCGACCTGGCAGAAGGCCCTCAGTGGGCACACATTCGACGACACGCACGCCGCGCCGACATCGTGACGCGGACTGCGTCACGGCGGCACATGTTGCGGCGGGTGTTCGTCATGGCGGCCAGTCAACCAGGGGGAGTGGTGACCGCCAAGTGATTGTGAGAAAACTTGCACGACTGGTCGGGTCGCTCCCCGAACACACCGTGTCCGGTGGCAGGACGGGGGTGTAGAACGTCGCCGCGATATGGTTCGGCACGTGACTACTCCCCAGCAGGTGAGCATTCCCGGAACGGACTTCCTCGTTGAGCAGTACCGACTGCCCAATGGATTGAGGGTCGTCCTCAGCCCGGACAGGGGGGTCCCGGTCGTCGGGGTGGCGGTCGTGTACGGGGTCGGAATCCGCTCCGAGGTGCCGGGCCGTTCCGGATTCGCGCACCTCTTCGAGCACCTGATGTTCCAGGGATCGGCCAATGTGGCCAAACTGGAGCACATGAGCTACGTCCAAGGTTCCGGCGGCACGCTCAACGGTTCGACGCATCTCGACTACACGGACTACTACGAGGTGCTGCCGTCGAACGCGCTGGAACGCGCGCTCTTCCTGGAGGCCGACCGCATGCGCGGCCCCGCGATCACCGAGGAGAACCTCGCCAACCAGATCGACGTGGTCAAGGAGGAGATCCGTGTCAACGTGCTGAACCGGCCGTACGGCGGGTTTCCGTGGCTGAAGCTGCCCCCGGTCATGTTCGACACCTTCCCCAACGCCCACGACGGCTACGGCTCGTTCGAGGACTTGGAGGCGGCGACCGTCAAGGACGCCACGTCCTTCTTCGAGACGTACTACGCGGCGGGTAACGCCGTGCTGGCGGTGACGGGCGACTTCGACGTCGCCGAGGCCGTGACCATGATCGAACGGCATTTCGGTGACGTTCCGACCCGACCTGCTCCCACTCGGCGTGACCTCACCGAACCGGACCTCACCGCCGAACGTCGATCGTCCTATGTTGATAAACGTGCGCCGCTGCCGGCCGTCGCGGTGGCCTGGCGGGTCCCAGACCCGGCCGCCGACATCACCGCCTACCTGCCGTACGTCGTCCTCGGGGAGCTGCTCACCGACGGCGACGCGTCGCGTCTCGTCGAGCGCCTGATCCACACCGAACGCGCCGCGACGAGCATCAGCGGTTACGTCGGGGTCATGGGCGAGCCGTTCGCCGTAGCCGACCCCACCGCCATGATCCTGTCGGCGCACCTGCCGAACGGTGGCGACGTCGACAAACTCCTCGCGTACACCGGCGAGGAACTGACCCGCCTCGCCGAGGACGGGCTCGCGAAGACGGAACTGGCGCGCGTCAAGGCCCGCATCGCGGCCCACCTGCTCCGCGAGGACGACGCCGTGATCAACCGCGCCCTGCGGCTCGGCACCAGCGAGGTCCTCCACGGAGACGCGACCCTCGCGACCCGGTTCACGAAACTGCTCGCCCAGGTCAGCGAGGAAGACATCGTGTCGGCGGCGGCGACCTTGACGCCCGACCGACGAGCCATCATCGAGGCGATCCCCGGGGGAACCAAGTAATGACGACGACGATTGCGGTACCCGAGCTCGCGCCCGCGACCGAGTTCACGATCCCGGAGTACGGTGAGCGCCACCTGCCGAACGGCCTGACGGTCCTCGCGATCCACCGCCCGTCGGTGCCGATCGTCGAGATCCGTCTGCGTATCCCGTTCGCTTACGCGGACGTCGCCGTCGCCTCGGTCATGGCGCAGACCCTCCTCTCCGGAACCAGCACGGCATCCGTTGTGGACATAGCGGCGCGTGTTCAGGCCGTCGGCGGCGGTCTCGCCGCCGGCGTCGACCCCGACCGGCTGATCATCGCGGGTAACAGCCTGCGCGGTGGCATCGGCGAACTCCTCGCCGTGACCGCCGACGTCTTGCGCGACGCCACCTACCCCGCCGACCAGGTCCGCGTCGAACGCGAGCGCCTGGTCGACCGCATCTCGGTCGCCCGCCAACAACCCGGCCACCTGGTCCAGCGCGCCCTGCTGCGCCGTCTCTACGGCGAACACCCCTACTCCATCCAGGTCCCCGAGCCGGAGGACGTCGCCACCGTCACGTCCGAGGCGCTACTCGCGCTGCACGCCGAACGCGTGCACCCCGTCGGCGCCACGCTCGTCATCGTCGGCGACCTTCCCGTCGACGAGGCACTCGACGCCGGTGAGGCCGCGCTGGGCGCGTGGAACGGCGGCGGCGAACCGCTCGTCCTGGCGCCCGCGCCATCGCCGCGCACCGGGCCCCTCGGCCTCGTCGACCGCCCCGAGTCCGTCCAGTCCTCACTGAGGCTGGCCCTGGAGGCATACCCCCGCACCCACGACGACAACGCGGCTCAGCAACTCGCCAACCTGATCTACGGCGGGTACTTCTCGTCTCGGCTCGTCCACAACATCCGCGAGACGAAGGGGTACACGTACTCCCCGCGCTCCACGGTGGACCACGCGCTCGCGGGCAGCATGATCGTGATCGCCGCGGACGTCGCCACCGAGGTGACGGCGCCCGCCCTGTGGGAGATGCGGTACGAACTGGGACGGCTCGCCGTCACCGAACCGACGTCCGAGGAGCTGGAACAGGCTCGGCGGTACGCGCTCGGGACGTTGCGGATCGGGACGGCGACGCAGGCGGGTCTCGCGTCGCTCACGTCGACGTTCGCGGGCATGGGTTTGCGCCCGGACTGGCTGCTCGACCACGCTCGTCGGCTCTCCGCGGTCTCCATTGAGGATGTGCATCGGGTGGCTCGCGAGATCTTCGCTCCCGCCAAGGCGATCGCGGTGGTGCTCGGGGACGAGCGGGAGATCGCGGACGAAATCCGGGCGTTGGACGAAGTGGACATACTGGGATGACGCTGTGGCTGGCGCGCACGGTCCTGGATCGAGCGGCGCATCGCCGGAATGATCCTGAGTGGATCGCGAAGGCGTGGAAGCGGGCGCGCGTCATCGTCGTCGACCCGACCACCGGGCACGTCCCGGTCGTGGGTGATCCGCCGAGGCTCGCGTTCGTGGCCGCGGACGACGCCCCCGAAGGGGAGCGCCTGTTCCTCGGGGGTGAGGAGGAACCGTACTTCGCGGTCGCCGGTCCCGTTCCGGGCGGCGCCGGACTGCGTGAGGTCGGCGCGAAGCTGTCCGAGTTCGAGGCCGACGTCCTGACGGTCGCCGTCGCGTTGTCGCGCTGGCATCTCGATCACCGGTTCAGTTTCGCGTCGGGACGACCGACCGAGCTGTCGGCCGCAGGCTGGGAACGCCGTGACGGTGACACCGTGCTGTGGCCGCGTACCGATCCGGCCGTCATGGTGCTCATCACCGACGGCGCGGACCGGTGTCTGCTCGCACGCGGCGTCGGTTGGCCGGAGAAGCGGTTCTCGTGCATCGCGGGTTTCGTCGAACCGGGTGAGTCGGCGGAGGCCGCCGCGCGCCGCGAGGTCGCGGAGGAGGTCGGTGTCACGATCGACGCCCTCGACTACGTCGCCAGTCAACCGTGGCCCTATCCGCGTTCGTTGATGCTGGCGTACGAGGCGGTCGCGGACCCGGCGGAGCCGATCGTTCCGCAGACCGACGAGATCGCCGAGGCGCGCTGGTTCGATCGCGCCGACATCGCCGACGCTGTCGCGGGTCGACCGGCGCCGTTGCTCAGTTCGATCACCATCTCAATCTCCCGGTTCCTTCTCGAACGGTGGCTCGCCGAAGGCACCGGCTCCGCACACCGTGCGTAGCGTGCTTCGTCATTCGTTCGGGTGATCCGGTGGCGGCGAGCTGAAGTCGTCTGGCGGCGAACCTGAAGACACGCCGGAGCGATCGGCGTTTATCTGTTTGACGCCCTGGTCGTCGCGGTATGAAATGTCGACGACGGGCCATGTGGGTGGTCTGCCCCCGGATTTGGGGTGGGGTGTGGAAGCGCTGGTTTCATGCCAGTGAGCGCGCTTCGCCGCCCGTACCTCCGGCCAGCGCACCTGGCCGCCCACACCGGGGGACCCATCGAAGTCTTGGGCGGCGATCGCCCTTTCCTTCCACGACCGGGTTTCGGCGTCCACGGTTCCGGCAGTCGCCCGCGACCTTCGTTCGCGCATCGGTGCCAGACCAACGGTTTCGCCATTCGGTTGTGCCCGCACGTCCCTTCGCCTCGCACCGACGAGACCGATCGCGACGCACCCCTGTCAAGCGCGCCCTCGTCGTCGCAGGCGCGCACACCGCCGCGACCGCCGAGCGCGCCTTCCAACCGATCCATGCCAATCCCGTTCCGCCCGCCCGAGTCGGCCCCGCCCCCTCATCCGCCGTTCGGCTGAATTCTCGATCCATGCTTGAAAAGACTCCTTTCGAAAGATATCTTTCGATACATGTCCGCCACCGAGGAAGACAACGACTGGCCAGTCCGGCAGATCACCGACCTGGACTCCCTTCGCGCGCTCGCGCATCCACTGCGGATGCGTCTGTTGGAGCTCCTGGCCGCGCACGGTCCCGCCACCGCGACCGAGCTCGCTGGCCGCGTTGACGAGAGTCCCGCCAACTGCTCCTGGCATCTGCGAAAACTCGCCGACGGCGGTTTCATCACCGAGACCGGTGAGGGAACGGGCCGCCGTCGGGAGTGGAAGTTCGTGCCACGGGGCTCGTCGTTCGGCAACACCGACGACCCCGAGCTCAACGCCGCCGGCGACGCGGCCGGCACGATGCTCATCGAGCGCGAACTGGCGGAGTACCGCGAATGGACGACGCAACGATCGCGGTTCGGTCCCGAGTGGAGTGACGCTGCGTTCTCCACCCAGTCGATGCAGTGGCTCACCCTCGAAGAGCTGGAGACGCTCAACGCGGACATCACGCGCCTACTACTGCGAAACATCAACCGATTCACTGATCCGTCGCTTCGCCCGCCCGACGCCAAACTGATCCGCCTGATGGCCTGGGGTGCCCCGTCCATCGACCTCAACGACACCCCCGACAACGATAAGACCACTGAGGACACCCCATGAAGTCCATCCTGAGTAATAGATCCTTCAGATTCATGTTCACCGGAATGGTCGCCGGAATCATCGGCGACTCTCTGCTACTGATCACCCTGGCGATCTGGGTCAAGGACCTCACCGGATCCGACGGCGCGGCAGGTCTGACGATGTTCTTCCTGGGGGCGCCGTACCTCATGGCACCCCTCGCGGGCTGGCTGGTCGACCGCCTGCCGTTCAAGCCGTTCCTCGTCGTGGCGAACCTGCTCAACATCCTCGTGTTGCTGCCCCTGGCCTTCGTCTCCGGCGTCGCCGACGTGTGGATGATCTATCTCGTCGCGTTCATGCTCGGAGTGGGTGGCGTCGTCGACACCCCCGCCGTCAACGGTCTGCTCAAACTGCTCCTGCCGGATGATCAGCTCGTCGACGCGAACGGCCTGTCCCAGACCGTTCGTCAGGGCATGCGTCTCCTCGGTCCGATCATCGGCGCCGGGATCTACATGACGGCCGGCGGTTTCGCGGTCGCTATCCTCGACGCCGTCTGCTTCGTGATCGCGGCGGCCATGTTCGCGCTCGTCGCCGTCGAGCAGCCCCGCCGGGAGCCGTCCGGTCTGGCTTGGCGGGCCGAGATCTCGGCCGGGTTCCGTTTCCTGGCCAAGGAGAAGGCGTTGCTGCGGGCCGTCAGTGGCATGTTCATCGCCGCGTGGGCGATCGGAGCGATCGAGTCGGTCGGTTTCGCCATCGCCGACAAGGGCCTCGGCCAGCCTTCGGAGTTCATCTCCGTGATCGTGACGGCGATGGGCGTCGGCGGCATCATCGGCGGCGTGCTGGCCGCCCGGATCGTCCGCCGGTTCGGGGAACTGGGATCCGAGGGCGCCGGTCTCCTCTGTCTCGCCACCGCATTCCTCCTGTGGTCCATCCCGAGCATTCCCGTCGTCTTGGGGTCGGCGGCGCTCGCCGGATTCGCGCTGCCCGTGGTGATCGTCGCTGACAACACCCTGATCCAACGTCGCTCCCCGAAGGAACTCATCGGTCGAGTCTCGGCG
>NZ_CBCRZX010000052.1:0-30436 GCF_965137155.1 Stackebrandtia soli | reverse complement strand
GTCATGGGCGGCGGTGTGGCCATCGGGGGCGGGGCCATCGGCGCGGGCGGCTGTTGCTGGTAGTTGGGGGCCGCTGGTCCACCGGACGTGGGTGCCGAGGGGCCCGTCTGCGGCCGCAACACGGTGGTGTTGTCGTCGTCCTGCTCGCCGTGCGATGGCGGCGGGGAGGGGGGTTCACCCGGCGACGCCGACGGGTTGTTCTGCTCGGACGTCATTGCGCCTCCTGCTGAGCCGACGTGCTCCTGCCGCACGTGGCGTGTCTGATGCCTGCTGGTCCGGCTACACGTTACTGGGTTGATGCACGAAGCTGCGAACGCCCAGCGGATTGACTGACCTGAATCGGCCGGGTGTGCGAGGTATGTCGGGTTGTGGGGCAACAAAAAACCGGTGACCGGCGGCTGTTCAGCCGCGGTCACCGGTGGGTGGGGCGTCCTCGGGGGGACTTGGACGCCTCACCGGGGGTGAAGTCTTGTTGTCCCGCATGGCATTACCACATGCGGTTCGAGAACAAGAGCATTTCGGCGCGGGCGGCCTCGGCTGGGTTGTCCAGCTCGCGGCGCGTCATGGCGCGGTGGGCCAGCATCTCGGAACGGCGCTGGCGGTAGTTGCGGAACTTGTCGAGGGTGCTCATGGTGCTCATTTCTTGGGACGTTGTTGTGATTCCCTTTGATTAAACAGGAAATACCCACGAAATGCCATCGATTTTAAGGTGAACGCGCTCACGTGACGTCGATTACTTGGAATCGTTATGCATCGATCTTTATATTCGTGGGCGTGCCGGGCGTCTCCACGCCCGCGAATCGGACCGTTTCGGCTTCCGCGCCGCCGACGGACCATACCGCGCGGCACCGACTGCCGCCAGCGAAAAACCGCCCCCACCGGTAACGGTGGAGGCGGTTCGCCTGTGAATCGAAGGGTGGAACTCGTCCCGTCGGTTCGGTTCGTGCGAGGCGTTGCCGTGAAGGTCAGTCGGTCAGTCGGAGAAACCCCAGCTCACCGGTGATTCTGGGCTTGATCACGACCGGTGGAACCGGCCGAGACGCCGTCGCCGTCGCCGAGTCGTGGGACAACCTCCCTAACCCCACGCGAGCATCGACGCGCCGGGATCGGCGAGGAACCGGCCGACATCGGCCAGGAACCGCGAGCCGAGCTCACCGTCGACGATGCGGTGGTCGAACGACAGGCTCAACGTCGTGACCTTGCGCGGAACCACCTGACCCTCGTGCACCCACGGCATGTCCTTCACCGCGCCGAAGCACAGGATCGCGGACTCGCCCGGCGGCAGGATCGGTGTACCGGTGTCCACACCGAACACACCGACGTTCGTGATCGTGATCGTGCCGCCGCTCATGTCCTGAGGAGGCGTCTTGCCCTCCCTGGCCACCGCCGCCAGCTCCGTCAGCGCCGCCGCCAGTTCCGGCAGCGACAGTTCCTCGGCGCTCTTGACGTTCGGAACGATCAGGCCGCGCGGCGTCGCCGCCGCGATGCCCAGATTCACGTAGTGCTTGACGACGATCTCGGCCGCCGCCGCGTCCCACGAGGAGTTGATCATCGGGTGCCGCTTCGCCGCGAGAATGACGGCCTTCGCCACCAACAGCAGCGGCGACACCTTCACGCCCTCGAACTCCGGCATGGCCTTCAGGCGCTTGACCGTCGTCATCATCTCGGTGACGTCCAAGGTCAGGAACTCGGTGACGTGCGGCGCCGTGAAGGCACTCGCCACCATGTTCTCCGCGGTGAACTTGCGGACGCCCTTGATCGGGATCCGTTCCTCGCGCTGCGTCGGCGTCGACTTCGCGACGGCCGAACCGTTCGACGCCGCCTCGACGGAGGCGTGGACGTCGTCACGGGTGATCGACCCGGACGGGCCCGTGCCCTGGATGGTCGTCAGATCGACGCCCAGGTCCTTGGCGAGCTTGCGGACCGGCGGCTTCGCCAGCGCCACGAGAGAGGCCGCCGACGCCACGGGAGTCGGCGCGGGAGCCACGGGTTTCGGCGCGACCGGGGCCGGGGCGGGCGGAGGCGGGGCCACCACTTCGCGGGCCGGGCCCGCACTCGCGACCGGGGCGCCCTTGCGGGGGCGCCGCTTCCCCGAGACGGCCTTCGGGCCGTACCCGACGAGGACCGCCGTGCGTCCGTCGGCCGTCGTCTCGCCGATGACCGTGCCGCCGTCGCCCGCAGGCGGCGCGGCCGCCTCCGGTTCGCCACCCGGATCGGTGTCGAAGGTGATCAACGGCTGCCCGACGTCGACGGTCTCGCCCTCCTTGTGGTGCAGGGTCGTGACCTCACCGACGTACGGCGACGGGATCTCCGTCAGCGCCTTGGCCGTCTCGACCTCGACGATCGGCTGGTTCAGCGTCACGGTGTCGCCCGGCTGGACCAGCCACTTGATGATCTCGGCGTCGACAAGTCCCTCCGCCAGGTCGGGCAGATTGAATTGCTGATACTTCGGCATCCGCGTCCCCTAGTAAGTGAAGGTCCGGTCGACCGCGTCGAGGACGCGGTCCAAATCGGGCAGATATTCCTCTTCCAGCCGCGCGGCCGGGTACGGGGTGTCGTAGCCGGTCACCCGCAGGACGGGGGACTCGAGCGAGTAGAAGCAGTCCTGGGTGATCCGGGCCGCGATCTCGGCGCCGATTCCGACGTTCGACGGCGCCTCGTGGACGACGACCGCCCGGCCCGTCTTGCGGACCGACGCGTACACCGGTTCGAGATCGAGCGGCGACAGCGTGCGCAGGTTGATGACCTCCAGCGAACGGCCGTCATCGGCCGCCGCCGTCGCCGCGTCGTGCGCGACCTTCGTCATCGAACCCCACGCGATCACGGTCGCGTCGGCGCCCTCGCGCTCGACTCGGGACTCGAAGAGCGGGTACGCGTCCTCCAGCGAACCGGACGTGTCGACCTCGCCCTTCTCCTGATACCGGCGCAGCGGCTCGAAGAAGATGACCGGGTCGTCCGAGGCGATCGCCTGCTGGATCATCCAGTAAGCGTCGTCGGAGTTCGAGGCCGAGACGACCTTCAGACCCGCCGTGTGGGCGAAGTACGCCTCCGGCGACTCCGAGTGGTGCTCGACCGCGCCGATGCCACCGCCGCAAGGAATCCGCACGACGATCGGCAGCGGGACGGTGCCCTGCGACCGGTAGTGCATCTTCGCCAGCTGACAGACGATCTGGTCGAACGCGGGATAGACGAAACCGTTGAACTGGATCTCGCACACCGGGCGCCAACCGCGAATCGCCATACCGATCGCGGTACCGATGATGCCGGACTCGGCCAGCGGCGTGTCGATGACGCGGTTCTCGCCGAAGTCCTTCTGAAGACCGTCGCTGACGCGGAAGACGCCGCCGAGCTTGCCGACGTCCTCACCCATCAACAGGACCTTGGGGTCGTTCTCCATGGCTTTACGAAGCCCGGCGCCGATCGCGCCGCCGATACGGAGGGTCTCGCTCATCAGTGGTCACTCCCCTCGAAGGACGCGTGGTAGGTGTTGAACTCGGCGCGCTCGGAGTCGACGAGCGTCGATCCCTCGGCGTAGACGTGGTCGAAGATCGCGCTGGGCTGCGGGTCGGGCATCGCGATGACCCGTTCACGCAGGTCGAGGGCGTGCTTGTCCGCCTCGGCGTCGATTCCGTCGAAGAAGTCGCCGTCCGCGAGGCCTTCGTTCTTGAGGAAGGTGCGCAGCCGCGCGATCGGGTCGCGGGTCTTCCACTCCTCGACCTCACCCGAGTCGCGGTAGCGCGTCGGGTCGTCGGTCGTGGTGTGAGCGCCCATCCGGTACGTGAACGCCTCGATGAAGGCGGGGCCGTTGCCTTCGCGGGCGTTGTCGACGGCGGCCTTGGTGACCGCGTACGTCGCGAGCACGTCGTTTCCGTCGACGCGCACGCCGGGGAAACCGAAGCCGTCGGCGCGCTTGTACAGCGGCGCCTTCGCCTGCCGGATGACCGGCTCGGAGATCGCGTACTGGTTGTTCTGGCAGAAGAACACGACGGGGGCGTTGTAGACGCTCGCCCACACGAAGGACTCGTTGACGTCGCCCTGGCTCGACGCGCCGTCACCGAAGTAGGCGATGACGGCCTCGCCGTCGTCGCCGCCGACCTTGCCGTCCATCGTCACGCCCATGGCGTAGCCCGTGGCGTGCAGGGCCTGAGCGCCGATGACGATCGTGTACATCTGGAACTTGTACTTGCGGGAGTCCCAGCCGCCGAGGTCGACACCGCGGAACAACCCGAAGGGCATGATCGGGTCGATGCCGCGCGTCCACAACACGCCGTGCTCCCGGTAGGTCGGAAAGACCATGTCCTGCGGCGCCAAGGCGCGGCCGGAGCCGATCTGCGCGGCTTCCTGGCCGAGCAGGCTCGCCCAGATGCCGAGCTGGCCCTGCCTCTGGAGGGCCGTGCCCTCGGAGTCGAGCCGCCGCACGATCGTCATGTCGCGGTACAGGTTGCGGTAGTCGTCGTCCGACAGGTCGATGTCGTAGTCGGGGTGCGACACGCGCTCGCCGTCCGCCGTCAGCAGCTGCACCATCTCGGTGTCGCCGGACGGCGGCGCGGTCTTCTTGCGCCGCGCCGGCGCCTTCTTCTTCGGACCAGTACGGTGCTGATCGCCGTTGACCATCTACGTCCTCCCAGTTCAGGTGTGCGGAAGCCCGGGGTGGCCGGTCTTGCGCGATGGCCGGTTCATTAGGGGTGCCCCCAGCATTCCAGAACCTGAGATCAGCCACACGTCGTGATCATCATTTTCACCCAATGAACGCGAATTCTCACTACCGGTAACATCTACGGCGGCCTCGTCGTCGGCATCGCGGACGCCCCGTTCAACCCGCGATCCTCCCCGATGGCGAGCCGAACCCCGGCGGCGTGAGACAGACCAGCGCGCCGTCCAGTGTCGACGCCGACTTCGCGGCCGTCGGTGGGAGATCGGACGAGGATGGGACGCGTGAACCACGCCGAGGACGTCGGCGATGGCAACAGTGGATGGTGGGCGCGGCACGCCGTGATCATCGCCGCGATGGCGGTCACGACTTCGGCCGCGACGGCGCTCGCGGCAGTCGGAGGCATGTCGGCCATCGCGGTGACGAATGGCCTGCCATCACAGGTGATCCCGACCGGGCGGCCTCCACAGCCTCCGGTCGTCGTGCCCGAGCCGATCGATCCGCCCGACCCTCCACAAGCGGAGGCCGACGATCCGGAATCCACTGTGCCCGACCCTCGTCCGACTCCGCCGGACGCCGCGCCGCTGGCGCCGACGTTCACGATGACGCAGTCGCCGGAACAGCGCCAGACGGAGTCCGGCCGTCGCTTCGTCACCCACTTCGGTGAGCCCGATCGGTCCGAATGCGACGAACGCACGTGGACGTGGTCGTCGGAGTGACGGGCGGCCGCCGTCGCGCGGTGTGCCGAGTCGACAAGTCGCGGAACGTCGACATCGCAGCGTTGCGTGTGGTGAACATCACGGGATCGTAGTTCTCGAAAGGATGAATCTCGCCGGATGCAATTCCTGCAACCGTAACTTGCACATGCGGATTTCGTTGAACCCCTTGAGAACGCCGTTATCGCGGCGAGAAGGTGGGGTCGAAAGATCATGGATCGTTTCTCAAGTACGTTGCTGTCGGCCGCCTCCGAGGCCGGTATCGCGACGATCACGCTCAGCCGTCACGTGCCCAATCTGCGGCGAAATGTCCGAAGTGACGAGTCGGTCGTCCTGCTCGCCCATTGCGTCCTGCCGGACGGTCGGCTGTCCGGGGATCACCTCATGTTGCTCACGGGCTCGAGGCTCGTCGTGACGAGACAGTCGAAGGTCCTCGGCAGGGTGCGGGCCGACATCGACATCGAACTGTCGGAGCTCGGTGAGGTCCGGTGGAATGCCGATCCGACGCTGCCCGGCGTCGAGCTGGCGTTTACGGCCCTGGGTCGTTGGTATCGCTATTGGATAGACACGCGCAACGACAAGCAGCTCTGGCGTCTCGACGCCAAGCTGGGAACCTTGTTCCGTAAGCGCCGTCGGACGGTCGCCGTCGCCTGAACCCGGCGACCGTCTACAGGGGCGCCGCTGGTGGCAGGAGCGGCGCCCCTCTTCGTATATCGATATCCGTACATCCAAGACTTGAAAAGTCTTCACATTTCCGTCACGGCTCGGTAATCTCCCATCAAGTTATTCGTGTCAATGTCTCGAATGGGAGACCGCCATGACTCACCCCCGAAGGCGGTGGACGGCCGGGCTCGGCGCGATCGTCATCGCCGCCGCGTCACTGACCCTCTCCGCAACATCCCCGGCACTGGCGGCCGACCGGCCCGAGGTCACCCCGCTGCCGGCGAACCTCGAAACGATCCGCGCCGCCGAAGCGACCTCTCTATACGGCAGCCCCGAGATCCGGCCGCTCGACGAGCGCGCGACCTCCATCGTCACGATGGGCGACAGCGAGATCTCCGGTGAGGGCGTCGGGAACTACGACCCCAACACCCACCGGGACGGCAACTGGTGCGACCGCTCGTACGATCAGGCCGCGTTCCGCACCGGCATCGACACCGACGTGCAGTACAACGTCGCCTGTTCGGGCGCGGCGAGTCCGCACCTGATCGAAGGCAACGGTCAAACCCAGTGGGACGAGCTGAACCAGGGTGACAACCTGGCGATCAAGGCCCGCAACACGAAGATCCGCATGGTGTGGGTCGTCATCGGCGCGAACGACTCCGGTGGCATCGAGTTCGGCCCGACCATGACGCAGTGCGTCACCAACCGTGTCCTGTTCCTCGGCACCTGCTGGGAGGACGAGACCGACAGCTGGGCCGCGCGGGTCGAGGTGAGCCGTGACGGCGTCGAGGCGTCGATCGCCGCGATCCGGCAGACCATGACCAACGCGGGTTACCTCGACTCGGACTATCAGTTCACCGTCATGTCGTACCCCAGCCCGATCAGCCCCGACGTGGAGGACAACCCGGACTTCCCGGGTTGGTACGCCGGTGGTTGCCTCGGTTACCTGGAGGACGCGGCGTTCGCGCGCAACAAGGCCGTTCCGCTGTTCGAGCGGGGTGTCCGAGCTGCGGCGCTCGACAGTGGAGTGCGCTACCTCGACGCGAGTCGCCTGTTCGACGGGCACGCCGTCTGCGACCAGAACACCTGGGCGCGTGGTCTGTACATCGAGGTCGGTGAGTTGCCGTCGGAGCACGCGTTCCGGCAGTCCTTCCACCCCAACGCCCGTGGCCACGGTGCCTTCGCGGCGTGCGTCACCGACTTCTTCAACAACCCGAGCTGGGCGACGGCCACCTGTGTGGACCCGGCCAGCACCAACGGCACCACCCTCTATCAGGGCCTCTTGGAGTTCAAGGACATCAAGAGCAATGACAGTGGACTGTGCGTCGACGCGAACGGCTACAACTCGCGCAACGACACGCCGCTGGAGGCGTACGGCTGTCACGGCGGCCGTAACCAGGGCTTCTGGTACGACAGTGCTCAACAGTCCCTCCACATCGAGCTGTCCCACGACCGTTGTGTGGACGCCACGAGCCTGACGGCGGGAGCGCCTGTCCTGCTGTGGGACTGCTACGGCGGCGCGAACCAGAACTTCCTGGTCGACGGTTCGCTCATTCGCACGGTGTCCAATCCGGACCTGTGCCTGTCCATGCCGACGAGTTCCGGCGGTGGATTGACGCTCGCCGCCTGCGGTGGCGCCGGCACGAGTCTCAGCCTGTCCACAAGGTCCTACACCAACCCGGTCGGCTACGGCTACAACGACTGGATCGGTTCCGACACATACTGATCATGCTCGATTGATCGGTTCCTCGCGGGCGCTTTCCACTGTGGGTAGTGGAGGGCGCCCGTCGTCGTGTCGTCGCTAGCTAATCGTGACCTGAAAGGTCTTCACATTACCGTCGGGTATCGGTAATCTCCGGTAATCATCATTGTCGATATCTCGACATAAGGAGATGTAGTGACCGCAACCCGAAAACGGCTTGCCGCAGGGCTTTCCGCCCTCGCGGTCGCCGTTGTGTCCGTAACGCTCACCGCGGCGGCCCCGGTATCCGCCTCCGAGGTCGTTCCATTGCCCGAGCATCTGGAGGCGATCCGCGCCGCTGAGGCGACGGAGCTTTACGGCAGCCCCGAGATCCGCCCGATGGCGGAGCGCTCCACGTCGATCATGACGATGGGCGACAGCCAGATTTCCGGCGAAGGCGTGGGCAACTACCTACCGGAGACCCACCAGGACGGCAACTGGTGCGACCGCTCGTATGACCAGGCGATCTTCCGCACCGGTATCGAGTCGGACGTGCAGTACAACATCGCCTGCTCCGGCGGGGTCAGCCAGAACCTGATCCGGGAGACCGGCGAAACCCAGTGGGACGAGCTGAACCAGGGCGACAACCTGGCGATCAAGGCCCGCAACACGAAACTGAAGTTGATCTGGATCGTCATTGGCGCCAACGACAAGGGCGGCATCGAATTCGGTCCGACCATGAGCGACTGCGTCAAGAACCGGATCCTGTTCAAGGGTCCCTGCTGGGAGGACGAGACCGACACCTGGGCGGCCCGCGTCCAGGTGGCGGGCCAAGGCGTCGGCAACGCGATCGACGGCGTCCGCCAGACGATGACCGACGCCGGGTACGTCAACAGCGACTACGAACTGGTCGTCATGGGGTACCCGACCCCCATCAACCCCGACGTCAAGGACAACCCGGACTTCCCGGGTTGGATCGGCGGCGGCTGCCTGATCTACAAGGAGGACCTCGCGTTCGCCCGGAACAAGGCCGTCCCGCTGTTCAACAACGCGATCCGGGACGCCGTGCTCGCCTCCGACGCGCGTTACCTCGACGCGAGCCGCCTGTTCGACGGCCACGGTGTCTGCGAGGACAACACGTGGGCGCGAGGGCTCTACATCGAGATCCCCGTCCTTCCATCGGAGCACGCGTTCCGGCAGTCGTTCCACCCCAACTTCCGTGGACACGGCGCCTTCGCGGCATGCGTGACCAGCCTGGTCAACACCGACTGGCAGGCGGCGACCTGTGTGGACCCGGCGAGCACCGGAAGCACGGTGCTGTACGAGGGTCTCCTCGAGTTCAAGGACATCAAGGGCGACGAGACGGGCTACTGCCTCGACGCGGAGGGCTACAGCTCGCGCAACGGTACGAAGCTGATGAGCTACGACTGCCACGGCGGCCGTAACCAGGGCTTCTGGTACTCGGCCGACCAGCAGACCCTCCACGTCGAACTGTCGCACGACCGTTGCGTCGACGCGACGAGCGGCACCGAGGGCGCGGACGTCACCGTCCACGACTGCCACGGCGGCACCAACCAGGACTTCATCCTCGACGGTTCCCTGATCCGTCTCGCGATGAACCCGGACCTGTGCCTGTCGATGTCGGCGGAGCACACCGGCGCGGCGCGCGTCGCGGTGTGCGGCACGGCGGGCACGTCCCTGTCGATGTCGAGCCGCGACTACGCCGACCCGGTCGGCTACGGCCACGACGACTGGATCCCCTCGGACCTCTAGAGAGCGGTCCCGTCCTCGGCGAAGTAATCGATGACGGGACGGCCTCTAGTAAAGAGGTATGACCACACCCTGGGCCCGTCGCCTCGTCTCATCCCATGCGAGGTGGCGGGCCTTCGCTTGCGGCCCTGCGGTTCGCGGAATCGGCGTCGGAGTGCGCCGCCCGCGGTCGGCCCGAGCCGCGACTAGCGCTCGGCGACCCAGCGGGGAAGTTCCAGTTCGGCCCGGCCAGTCACGGTGGCGTGGAAGCCGGGGTTCAGCGGCAGCGGATCGCGCGTCAGCGACACGCACATCGCCCCGGCCTCCCGCGCGACGCCGACGATGTTCGACGCGGGCGAGACCGCGCACGACGTCCCCACCGCCAACAACAGTTCGCAGCGGGACGCCTCTTCCCAAGCCCGTTCCAGCGCCGCGACGTCCAGTGATTCTCCGAAAAGGACGATCCCGGGGCGGGTCTGCGCTCCGCATTCACCGCACAACGGCACCGTCTCGCCCGTCCCCGAGAACGTCGCCCCCGTACCGCATTCGAGACAGCGCTGCTCGTGCGCGCTGCCGTGCAACTCGATCACGTCGCGCTGACCGGCGCGTTGGTGCAGACCGTCCACATTCTGTGTGACGACGGTGAGCGCCCCGTGCCGGGACTTGAGTGACGTCTCGGCGTTCGCGAGCGCGGTGTGCGCCGCGTTCGGTCCGGCGGCCGCGGCCCGGTGCGCGAGTCCTCCCCACAGCCGCCACACGGCACCGAGGTCGGTGTCGATGGTGGACGCCTCGGAGGCTCGCCTGGCCTCGTCGTCCGTCCAGGTGCCGCCGTCGCCCCGATAGGTCGGGAGTCCACTGGCGGTCGAGATTCCCGCGCCCGTGAACACCACGACCCGCGAGAACGTGCTCAATGGAGCCAACTCCGTGATCGAGACCTCGCCCATCGTCCTTCTCCCTGTCCTGAGCCCGTCGTCCTTGCTCGACGCCGCTCTCGACGCTCTCTTCGCGCCCAAGCCCGTCGGCGAACTCCCTCCCTCGACGATACGTCCCCGACGCCTCTCCGAAGTCAGGCGACGGCGTCATCGTCCTGTCCGGCCGAAATCGTCCATTGTTGATGGCGCATAGTCGCCATCACCTTGACGACACCCGAGAACACCGTTTACATTCGGACCCCTGTCGCTGCTCTCTCAGGGGGTTATGCCCTAGCTCATCGAGCGGCTGTGGCCCAGCGCGTCCGGCGTTGGGTCACGGTGTAAGTCAATTGTGGAGGATCTCGTGATCCGGTTCGATCTGGGGGCGGTCGGGGCCGGAGCCGTCGCGGCGCTGGTGGGCTTCGCCGCCGGTTACTGGCTCTTCCTCCTGCCCGCATACTGGCGTGGGGAACCGGCGGGGCGGGAACTTCGCGGTTTCGGGTGGTCTCGGGCGTCTCCCTTGCCTCAGGACGTTTACGACGCCAGCCACCGAGCACTGCCGACCATCGTGTTGTCGGCGTTCGCCTTCCTGCTCGCCTTCCTCTCTGCCGTGTGGGGAGAGGCGACCGGCTACGAGCTGAAGTACTCGCCGTGGTGGGTGAAAGCGTGGACCATCGGTTCGGTGTTCCTGCTCGCGGTTGTGTCACCACTGTGGTGGTACGGCGTTGTCTACCACAACAGGCCACGGTGGCTCGTCGCTCCGGCCTATCGGAATGAACCGGGCGTCGTCCAGGTGCGACGTCGCAACGGAGAACTGGCCGGGTATCGGCGACGTGCGCGGATCCGCGTCATGGTCATCCTGTTCCTGGCGCTGATACTCGTCGCCGCGATCGCGGCGAGAATGTGAGCCGCTTCGTCCGCTCGATTGCACCGGGATGGAACCGACTGTTCAGGTGATGATCATCCAAGGGGCCGTTCGTTAGCCTGGGGGTGTTCGCGTCGGCGGCGGACGTGCCCCGTGTTACCGAGCATTCAAAGGTTGTCGCCGCCATGAGATCGTTCGTCGCTTGGAGCGAGCGTCGAGTTCGATCGTTCGTTTCGTCAACGGAATCCGTTTCACACATGGATGATCTTCGACTCTCGTCGATCAACTATCCCGTGTGGTTTCGCGCCATGGCGAGCTTCTATCCGGGCCTCTTCGCGCTGGCCGGAGGGCACGTGATTGTCATGTCTCCGTTCGTCGGGCTGTCGCTCGTGGCGGTCGGAGTGATCGCCGTGGCCGGAGTCTGGCGAAGCCGCGTCGCCCTGTCGACAGACCTGCTCTTCGTACGCCGACCTCACCGCACTGTGCGTTTGCGGGCGTCCGATGTGCGCGGCCTGTCACTTCGATGGATGCGGTCGTATCCGCCGGCGATGCGACGTCCAATGTGGCGATACGCGGTGGTCTACCCATGCCTGAACGTCCATGCGGACGAGTTCCGGGTGTCCGTGCCGTTGGCCGGTTGGGGTGGGCTCATGTCGGCGGCTGATCTCGACGTTCTCGCTGCTTTCGTTGACAAGACCGGTGTTGTCGAACGGGGCGAGATTTCTGGGGAACTGCGGCGGCTGCGGCGCGACCCTCAAACGAAGGACCTGGCGTGGTGATGGTTGACCATAGTGGATTTATCGATTCGTCCGGGACTGGTGACGCGCGTGTACATCGGTGATCAGCCGTTGCGGCGGGAGGGGTCGGGGGCCGTCGGTGTCTTCGTCGGCGGGTGGATGATCCTGGTGTGCTGTGGCTTCGTGTCGATCGGGTTCAGGGCGACCGAACCGGTGATGCCGGTCGGTCTGGCGCTGTTCTCGGTCGTCGCGTCCGGGCCTCCGGTGCTCCTGTGGTTGGTGCAGTTGCGCCCGAGTGTCCGGTTCACTCCGGGCGTCTTCGTCATCCGCGACATCGTGACGACGGTCCGGATCGGCCACGGGAGCCTACGAGAATCCTATGTGTCCAATAGTGGTGACCTGATCGTCGAGACCGTGGACGGGAGGGTCTTCGCCCCGTTCGCGATGCGGAGACCGCCCATGGTGAGGGATGCCGGGTGCGCAGACCGGAGCGAACGTGGCGCCCGACAGTTCGCGATCGCGGGCGAGCTGAACCGACTCGCCGCTGCCTCGTCGGCAGCCGGACGCCGCGACGAGGATCGCGGCATGACCGCTCATGCCGCGGCGAACACGGACGTCGTCGTGGCTCGGCCGGTCGTCATGCGCGTCGTGTTGATCGCGACGGTGGCTCTCGTCGTGACGGGCGTGTTGGCGGTCCTCATCGGTGCCGCGATGGCGACGTGGAGTCCCGTCTGACCGCGTGACCTCGTCGCATGGGCCGTTCCGTTGCGCGCCACGGCGATCAGGTGTTCGGCGGCGCACCTTCCCGAGCCCTTGCCCGTGGTGGGACGAGTCTCATCGAGCGCAGGAGCGTATGCCGGTGACGGACTTCGGCGGTTGCGGTGAGACCTTCCGGCTTGACCCGGGAGTTGTCCGTCCGGGCCGCGATGTCGGTACCCGGAAGGTGTCCGCGTCCCGGCATACCTTGCGGCCGGGGGTGGAAGCAAGGGTGTTTTGGTGTGGTGACGTCACCGCCACGCGATCACGTTCCGAGTTCGAGTTGTCGCCTCCGGGAGGTGAATATGCCCGTGACCTGCTGTTATCCGGGCGGTCGATGTGTCCGTCCGGCAAATGGTCAGTAAACATAACGATTTAATAGCGACACTGGCGTGACACAGTGCACGTCGAGTACGGTCTTACTTGTTAAGAGACTTACCAATAAGATTGCCCCAAGGAGCACCCCGTGGCGGTCGACACCGAATCACCACCATCAGCGGTGGGGACAGACTCTCCGAAGGCACCCCAGAGACGACGTTCGATCCCGGCTCGGATCTGGCGCAACTACGGCGTTCGTCGCACGATCAACGCGATCGGGGTCGTCTTCGTCGTCGCCAACGTGACCTTCTTCCTCGCGCGGGCGATGCCCGGCGATCCGGTGGAGGTCATGGCGGGTCGGCTCAGCCAAGGGGGCATGACCTGGGAGCAGGCCTACGCGATCGCCCAGAGTTCCCTCGCGTACGACAGCGGCGCGCCCATCTGGCAGCAGTGGTGGGAGTACATGTCGGGTCTCGCGATGGGGGACATGGGGACCAGCGTCCTCTACCCCGGTGACGCGGTGTTCGACGTCATCATGCGATACCTGCCCTGGACGCTGTCCAGCGTCGGCATCGGCGTCAGCGTCGCGATCCTGCTCGGGCTGACGCTCGGCATGGTGATGGCATACCGCCGCAACACCTCCGTCGACCACGTGCTCAGCGTCGCCGCCTCGATCTTCGGGGCGATCCCGAACTACCTCATCGCGATGGCCCTCGTCATCGGCGGCAGCACCTACCTCGGCCTGTTCAGCTTCCTGGAAGTCCGCGGCACCGTCTCGCCCGGCGTCGAACCCGGGTTCACCCCGGAGTTCCTCGGCGACATCCTCTTCCACGCGATCCTGCCGATCCTGACCTACGTGCTGTCGGTCGTCGGCAGCTGGATGCTCGTGATGAAGGCGTCCACGACGGAGGTCCTGTCGGACGACTACGTGATGGTCGCCAGGGCACGGGGCCTGCGCGATCGGGACATCAGCGTCTCGTACGTCGGACGAAACGCCGTCCTGCCGCTCGTGTCCCAGATCGCGATCGCGCTCGGGACGCTCGTCGGCGGGGCGATCTTCGTCGAGCAGGTCCTGGCGTACAAGGGCGTCGGCGGCTTGCTCCTCGAATCGGTCAACAACCGCGACTACCCCGTCCTTCAGGGACTGCTTCTCATCCTGACCGCCTGCGTCGTGGCCGCCAACCTGGTCTCCGACCTGATCTACGGCCTACTCGACCCGCGCATCCGCAACAGCGACGTGGAGGCGGCGTGAACCCCGACAACGGAAACACCTGGTCCTTGATCTGGCGGGGTCTGACTCGCAGCCCGTCCGGTTTCGTCGGCATGTGCCTCGTCCTGGCGATCCTGCTGTTCGCGTTCGTCGGACCGCTGTTCGTCGACAACGACCTGAAGACCGATCCCGACAGCATCTGGTTGCCGATGTCGACCGAGCACTGGCTCGGCACGAACCACGAGGGCAAGGACGTCTTCACGAAGCTCGTCCTCGGCGGCGCCGAACCGATCTGGGTCGGCACGCTGGCGGCCGTCATCACCGTCGTCATCGCCGTGGTCTTCGGGTCGCTCGGCGGCTACCTGCGGGGACGGCTCGACAACTTCCTGTTGCAGCTGACCGACATCACCATGACGATCCCGTTCATCATCCTCATGCTGATCGTCGCCTCGTTCTACCGCGCGGCGTCGCCGTGGGTCGTCGCGCTCATCATCGGGCTGGTCACCTGGCCGTTCCTGATGCGCTCGATCCGCGCCCAGGTGCTGACGTTGAAGGAACGCGAGTTCGTGGAGGCCGCGAAGCTTCAGAACCTCGGCACGCCGCGGATCATCTTCGTCGACATCCTGCCGAACATGGCCGGGTACATCTTCATCAACTTCATCATCGCCGTCACGAACGCGATCTACGCGATCGTCGGCATGTACCTGCTCGGCCTGTTGCCGTCGACGGCCGAGAACTGGGGCCTCATGATCCAGCAGGCGTGGAACAACAGCGCCTACCTGCTGCCGCGCGCGTTGCCGTTCCTGTTGGCGCCCATGGTGATGATCATGCTCTTCCAGGTCGGCCTCGTCACGATGACCCGCTCTCTGGAGCAGGCCCTCAATCCACGACTGCGGGAAAGGTAGGCCATGACCGAACCACCGGTGCTGTCCGTCAAGGACCTGTCGATCACCTACCGGACGGGCAAACGCAGCCACGTCACCGCCGCCTCCGACATCAACTTCGATCTGTATCCCGGACAGTCGATGGCGCTCGTCGGCGAGTCCGGCTGCGGAAAGACGACGCTCGGGCTCGGCCTGCTGCGTCTGCTGCCCCGGCTCGGCGAGACCCCGACCGGCGAGATCGTGTACCGCCAGAAGAACGGCGAGAACGTCGACATCCTCTCCCTGAACAAAGAGGACCTGCGCCGGTTCCGGTGGAGCGAGGCCGCGATGGTCTTCCAGGGCGCGATGAACGCGTTCAACCCGGTCCTGCGAATCGGTCGGCACTTCTCCGACACGTTGAAGGCGCACGCGCCCGACGGCGCGCCGTACACCTCCGCCGAGATCGAGGAGCGCGCCTCGGACCTGCTGCGCATGGTTCGGTTGGAGCCCGGCCGGGTGCTGCCGAGCTTCCCGCACGAGCTGTCGGGCGGAATGAAACAGCGCGTCATGATCGCGTTGGCGCTGGCGTTGAATCCGCAGGTCCTCGTCTTGGACGAGCCGACGACGGCCCTCGACATCCTGACCCAGCGATCCATCGTGGAGCAGTTGCATCAGCTGCGGGCCGACCTCGGTTTCGCGATGATCTTCATTACCCACGATCTCGGCCTCGCCGCCGAACTCGCCGACCGGGTGTCCACGATGTACGCCGGACGGATCATCGAGTCCGGCACCGCCGCCGACATCTTCTACCGGCCGAAGCATCCGTACACGGCCGGGCTCATCAACGCGGTTCCGCCCGTCATCGGGGATCTGCCGGAGCTAGCGTCGATCCCCGGGTCGCCACCCAGCCTCGCGACGCTGCCGAGCGGTTGCGCGTTCAATCCGCGCTGCGAGTACGCGACGGACGAGTGCCGCGATGGCCTCGTCCCGTTGACGGATCTCACGGCCCGCCCGAACGGCATGAGTCACACGGTCGCGTGCCTGCACGCCGACCAGGTCACATACTCCCGAAAGGTGGTGGCCGGCAATGTCTGAGTCGACACCCGCCCCGCTGCTGGAGCTGGACGACGTCCACCAGGTCTTCGCCACCAAACGCGGTGACGTCCCGGCCATCTCCGGCGTCAACTTGACCGTCAATCCGGGCAAGGTGCTGTGCCTCGTCGGCGAGTCGGGTTGCGGGAAGACGACGACGGCGCGTGCCGCGGCGGGCCTCACCTCCGTCACCGGCGGGACGATCCGCTTCGAAGGCGCGGACATCGACACCTTGAGCGATCTTGGTAGGCAGAAGTTCCGTGAAGCCGTCCAGTACATCCATCAGGACCCGTACGCGTCGTTGAATCCGGTGCGCACCATCGCTTCCACCGTCTCGGCGGGACTGTTGCGACACAAGCTCGTCGCGAACCGGAGGGAGGCCCGCAAGGCCGCCGCCGAACTGCTGGAAAGGGTCGACCTGACCCCGGCAGAGTCCTATCTCGACAAATACCCGCATCAGTTGTCGGGTGGCCAACGGCAGCGGGTCGCCATCGCGCGGGCGTTGGCGATGAAGCCGCGACTGCTGATCGCCGACGAATCGACGTCCATGCTGGACGTTTCGATCCGGGTGAGTCTGCTCAACACCCTCGGCAGGCTCCGCGACGACACGGGCGTCGGGTTCATGTTCATCACCCACGACCTGGCCGTGGCGAAGTACTTCGCCTGGGACGGCGAGATCGCCGTCATGTACCTCGGCAAGGTCGTCGAGCAGGGCCCGACGCCGCAGGTCATCAATGATCCGCGGCACCCGTACACCAAGGCGCTCATCTCGGCGGTCTGCGAACCCGACCCCGAACTCGCGCGCAGCAAGAAGGTCATGCCTTTGCGCAGCTCGGAGATCCCGAGCCTGACGGCACTCCCGGCCGGGTGCACGTTTCATCCGCGTTGCCCGGTGTACGAGGCGGACACCTGTGACGGCACGCCCCCGGCACTCATCCCACTCGATGGTCGGCGACGCCTCGCCTGCCACGTGCTCAACCCCGACGTCGCGCCCGCACCGGCGCCTACTGCGGCATGACCGGCGTCCTCGCCCGAACGGGTCTGTACGTGGCGGTCCTCATGACCCTCGCGTCGGCGTTCGCGCTCGTAATGTCCCTGACCCCCGGAACGGCCGAATATGTCGTCAGCGTGCTGACTCTGTGCCTGGGCCTGTTGCTGGGGTCGCTCTCCTCCGTTGTCATTTTTCTAGAAAGGAAGAGGCAGTGACCTCTCAGTTCGACATCTCCCGGCGTCGGCTGCTCCAGCTGATGGGCATCGGCGCGGTTGGCGCCGCCGGAGTCGGCACTCTCGCCGCTTGTGGTGGCGGCGACGCCGAAGGCTCCGGAACCGGCGAATTCACCGGCGCCTACGAGTTCGACGTGGACACGCACCACTACAACGTGACCCAGGACGGCGCGGCCATCCTGATGTCGTCGATCTACGCCGACCTGTTCCTCACCCCCGGCGCGCACTACGACTGGGCCGCCAAGAAGTGGCAGTACAACCTGATCGAGCAGTCCTCGTGGGACGGCGACACCTTCGTCGTCAACATCCGCAAGGGTCTGAAGTGGAGCGATGGCTCGGACCTGACCTCGGCCGACTTCCACCAGACCTACGCGATGATGGTCCTGGCGACGCCCGCGTGGGGTGACGCCTGGCCCGCCGTCAAGGGCATCGAGGCGATCGACGAGCACACGGTGCACCTCACCGTCGACGGTGCCTACCCCGGCTTCGAGCGGCCCATCCTGAAGCGTCGAGTGTGGAGCAAGGCGACCTTCGGCGAGTTCGGCGAGGAGGCCATCCAGCTGCTCTCCGAGGGCGTCGTCAACGGCGACGAGAAGCAGCTCGACTTCAACAACCGGCTCATCGAGTTCCGGCCCGACGACATCATCGCCTCCGGTCCGTTCAAGATCGACTTCAAAGCCAGCTCCGACACCCAGATCACGATGGTGCCGAACAAGGGCGGCTTCGCGGCCGACGCCGTCAAGTTCGACAAGGTCACCGTCTACAAGGGCGCCAACAAGGACATCGCGCAGATGCTGGTCGAGCGCAAGGTCGACTACTCGACCAACGCGTTCACCGCGACCGAGCTGGAGACCTTCAAGGCCGTCGAAGGCCTGAAGCTCCTCGAGACCCCGGGCTTCGACGGCGGCGGTCTCATCTTCAACTTCACGGGCAAACCCGAACTGAAGGACCCCCGCGTTCGCAAGGCCCTCGCCTACGCGATCGACAACGACCAGGTCGGCAAGATCGCGCGCGGCGAGGCGTACTACGTCTCCCAGTACGACTGCGGCCTGCCGGACGTGCACGCCGAGGAGGTCTTCACCGAGACCGAGCTCGCGAAGTTCGAACTGCACAGCTACGACCCGAAGAAGGCCGAGGAACTGCTCACCGAGGCCGGCTGGAAGAAGGAGGACGACGTCTGGAAGCTCCCCGACGGCTCCACCGCCTCGTACGAGATCATCGGCGTCACCGGCTGGAACGACTTCGAGCTGACCGCCACCCAGGTCCAAGAGGCATGGTCGGCGATCGGCATCACCTGCACCGCCAAGAACGTCCCCGGCGACAACCCCTGGGGCATCTGGAGTTCAGGTGAGTTCGAGGTCGCCGTCCGCCAGTGGGGCAACCCCTTCAACCCGGACTACTGGGGCGCGTTCCTCATGGCGTACCAGACCGACAACGGTCGCACCAAGGACACGCCGGGCATGAACCTCGACCTCAAGATGGAGAGCGAGATCCTCGGCGAGGAGGTCGATCTGGACGAACTCGTCGCCACCGCGAAGACCGACCCGGACGAGACCGCCCGCATCGAGGCCGTCAAGAAGATGGCGATCGTCTTCAACGAGAAGCTGCCGCGCATCCCCGTCTGGGGCTACAAGCGTCTCTCGCCCGCGATCGAGGGTCCCCGCGTCAAGGAGTTCACCAACAAGGGCGCCAACCAGGGCAACGACGTGTACCAGGACAACCCGGTGATCATCTCGCTGCTCGCTGGCGAGTTGGACGTCTCCTGACGACCGATCCCGACGAACGGGACGCCGACGCACATGACGCGCGTCGGCGTCTCGCCGTGTCGGAGTAGGGACAACCGCACGGCCGCGAGGCGGTGCCCCGGCAGTCTGCGAAGACGAGGAGCTCGTGGATTCCCATCGCCGGTGCTCAACGACGCCCTTGCTCACCGCATCCTCACCGGTGCCCGGTGAACGCCCTCAGTCGAACGTCGGGCGCAGCTCCTCGCGGAGCTCCTTGAAATTTCGCGGGGTCACCTTCCATCGCGCCATGTCGACGTCCTCGAAAGTCACCTTGTACTTGCCCAAGGTGCGGTCGAACTGCACGAGGATCTTCACCGGCAGTGCCTCGCCTGGGCTGAAGTAGCTCGCGGTATGCGCGTCCACCGCCGACTTGACGGACCACGCGTCCGAGGCCACGGCCGAGATGGTGCCACCGGGTGAGTAGGCGTACCCGTGTGCGCTGTAGAACCTGCCTTCGTCGAATTCGAGGATCATCGCCAACGACGACCAGTCGTCGGCGGCACCACCCATGTTCTCGATCAGCGCACGGATGAGATCGGCTGAGACGTTGTTCGACATGGCATTCCTCCGCGTGTTCCGGCCGATGATCCGATCTTGCGTTCCGTTCGGTCCTGTCCCGCCATGACAGGAAGTCCCGCCCTGGGTGCATCCAAGATCAAGGGTTTCCTGGTAGCGAGAGCGGGATGTGAACCCGTGACCTCCGGCTCATCAGGTCGACGCCCCTGACCTGGGAAGCCTCAGCCTAGACCGTGGTCAACAGAGCGGTCGGCGTTATGTGAGCAGACCGCGCGCTGCGATGGTTCACGGATGGACCCGACGTCGGGAACGAAGCCCTCATCGCACGTCGCCCAGCGAGGACGGCGCGGAGGCAGAAGCCCGGCGTCGATCCTCGGGCCGGTCGGGGTGACATGACAGACTCGACGGCGATCCCCGCGGTTCGGGGTCCAAGATGTCCATCATGGATCTGATGGGCGGCCGCAGGAGGGCGAGCGATGGGCGGAAGGCACGACGACCACGACGAGAAGATGACGCCGACCGCGCTGAGATTCGCGCTGTGGGTGCTGATCCCGTGCGCCGTCGCGGCGATCATCGGCCTCGTCGTCCTGTGGCCCGGCGACACCACCGTTGAGGGGCAGCCGTCCACCGCCGTCGAGGTCACGGGCACTATCGTCGCGATCGAGGAACAACCCTGCCCGGAACTGCCCGACGGCTACGAGCCGCCGCCCGGATCGCCCGCGCCAGACCGGTGCGGCATCGCCGAAGTGGAACTCGACGACGGCGCCACCGTCACGACGAGCCTGCCGACCGGCTCCGGCGCGCCCGTCGTCGACACCGGGGACGCGGTCGTCCTCATGCATCTGCCGGATTCGATGGCCGGCGAATACTCCTACCACATCGTCGACCACGACCGGTCGACTCAACTGTGGGTACTGTTCGTCGCCTTCGCGGCCGCCGTCATCGCCTTCGGGCGCCTGCGTGGCGTCACCGCGCTGATCGGACTCGCGGTGACCTTCGCGATCCTGCTGCTGTTCATCGTTCCCGCGATCCTCGACGGGCGGCAGCCGCTCCTGGTCGCGATAGTCGGCTCCGCGGCGATCATGCTCGCGGTCCTATACCTGACGCACGGATTCAGCACCTCCACGACGATCGCGGTCCTCGGCGTCCTCGCCAGTCTCGTTCTCACTGGCGTTCTCTCGGCGCTCGCCGTCAACCTGGCGCACCTGACGGGCATCGCGGACGAGGACACCACCTATCTGTCGATGAATCTCGGTGTCAACATGCAGGGCCTGCTGTTGGCGGGCATCCTCATCGGATCGCTCGGTGTCCTCGACGACGTGTCCGTCACCCAGGCGGCGACCGTCACCGAACTCGCCCGCGCGAACCCCCGCTACACGCCCCGACAGTTGTACACATCGTCCATCCGAGTAGGACGGTCGCACATCGCGTCGGTCGTCAACACGATCATCCTCGCCTACGCGGGGGCGTCCCTTCCGTTGCTGATCCTGATCGCCGCCGTCGACCGGCCGATCGGGCAGATCCTGACCAACCAGATCATCGCGGAGGAGATCGTCCGCAGCGTCGTCGGCACGATCGGCCTGATCGCGGCCGTCCCGATCACGACCGCCCTCGCGGCGGTGACGGTGCGGCGCTTCGCGCCGATGGCGGCCGGACCGCACGACCCGGAGCACGGCACGGGCGGCGTCGTCCTGCCCGTCGAACCGGTCGATCCGGACCCGGACGACACGACGGCAGCGCTTCCGTCCGACCCCGCAGAAGAGTCCACTCCAGACTCTAGGCGTTCGGCGGATTCCGATTGGGCTACGGACCATCCTCAACAGACGCCGGGCGAGCGCCCCCGTCCCGACCGCAACGACTGGTTGGGAATGTACGACGAGGGCCGTTAACTCGAGGGAACACGAGGGCCGCCGGACCGGGGGAGTACCGGGCGAAGGTTTTCGCCAGACCGGCGGCGGCCCACTCGCAGCCGGTCCACGTCGCCAACGTTCGCCGCTGCTCGCGGCGTTCGCGCGGTGTGCCGCCCCCTCCATCCACTATGTCTTGGTTGGTCAAACTCTCCGCTTGGTTGGTTAAACGTCTCGCTTGGTTGGGCAAATGTTCGAATTAGGCGCGTTTTCGCAATTTGCCCAACCAAGCGGAACTTTTGCCCAACCAAGCGGAGGTCGGGGTCGGGGGTAGGTGGCTAGGTGTCGTTAGTTGCTGAAGGACATGACCGCCCCGAAACCGCGTGCCGTCGCGTCGACGAAGAACACGACCAGCCCCTCGTAGCTCTTTCTCAGATCTTCGAGCCCACCGTCGGAACTGGCAGACCACCCACCCGGGTAGACGTCCTCGGCGTCCATCCGCTCGGCGTCGTGGTGGAGTGCCAACCGCTCGAACGAGGCTTCGCTCAGTTTCCGAGCCGTCTCGGCGACGAGCTTCGGGGGCCATCCGTGCAGGTAGCCCTTCTCGCCGACGGGGTCTCCGTCCATGAAGAACTCGACGTCGACTCTGGCCGCGTCGAGGAGGTACTGGATGCCCGCCCACGACTTGCCGAGGTAACCGTACGGGCCCTTGGTCCAGAGGCTCGCAGCGATGAGTTCGTCGAGGAAGTCCTCGGCCCACTCGGGTTCGACGAACGCCTTCGCCAGCTCGTCAGGTGAGACGCGGGTGAATGACATGTCGCTGCCCATGGGACGCCTATCCGTGATCGATTCCGAGAACTGCGCGAGTGTGACACACGGCCGCAAGACTGCGGGACCGAGTGTAAGGTCGTCGGCCGGATCGTCCGAACATCAACGGGGACAACGACTTCCGTCGAGATCAATAGTAGCGGTTCTAATAGGACTGTAGCGAGGTCGAAGCCGCTTCGCCCACGCTTTGATTCAAAATGGGCGAAGAGAGATCGCGATGCCGAAGTCGGGTGTCCGATACCGAGGTCAGCGCGAGACGAAGCGAGGCTGCGGCGCCGGAGAGAACGATGGCCGCGCCCGGAACGTGGGCGCGGCCATCGGTGCTTGCTTGATCGCCTTACATGTCGGCGACGTCGGCCTGCTTGGCGCGGACGGCCTCGGCGGCCTCCTTGAGGCCGGCGAGCTCCGAGTCGGTGAGCGGCGTTTCGACGACCTTGCGGACGCCTCCGGCTCCGAGTTCGGCGTTGACGCCCAGGTAGACGCCCTCGATGCCGTACTCGCCGTCGACCCACGCGCACACGGGCATGACGTCACCGGAGTCTTCGGCGATCGCCTTCGCCATGCGGGCGGCGGCGGCGGACGGCGCGTAGTAGGCCGAACCGGTCTTGAGCAGCGCGACGACCTCGGCGCCACCGTTGCGGGTGCGGACGACGAGCTCTTCGATCTTGTCGGCGGCCAGGACGTCCGACAACGGCTTTCCATCCACAGTGCACTGCGACGGGACGGGGACCATCGTGTCGCCGTGCGATCCGAGCGTCAGCGTCGTCACGGACTTCTGCGGGACGCCGAGCTCTTCGGCGACGAAGTTGGTGAACCGGGCGGTGTCGAGCATGCCCGCCTGACCGAGGACGCGGTTCTTCGGGAACTGCGACGCGATCTGCGTCAGCGCCGTCATCTCGTCGAGCGGGTTCGACACGACGATGATGACCGCGTTCGGCGCGAACTTCGCGACGTTCTCGGCGACGCCGCGCACGATCTTCGCGTTGACCTCGAGCAGGTCCATCCGGCTCATGCCGGGCTTCCGGGGCAGACCGGCCGTGATCACCACGATGTCGGAGTCGGCGATGGCGTCGTAGCCGTCACCGTCGACGGTGGTGGTCTGGCCGATCACCTTCGTCTCGAAACCCTCGATGGAGCGCGACTGGTTCATGTCCAGCGCGAGACCTTCGGGCTTGCCGTCGAGGATGTCGGTGAGGACGACTGTGTCGAACACGTCGTACTCGGCGAGCCGCATGGCCGTGGTGGCCCCATAGAAACCGGCGCCGACGACGGTGACCTTCTTACCCATGAAAACTCCTGCGTAGAGAGTGCTTTTGCAAGCACAGTATGTCGGCTGCTCAGGGTGGCTACCGGGGGGTCACCGAGACGTGATTCCCACCTGCGCGAGCACCGCCGGGCACCACGTGGGCGCCCGGCGGTGGGTGATGGTTCAGGCCGCGAGCCACGCGGCGGTGTTGGCGGGGAGCCGCCCCTCGTCGAGCGGGCCGCTGGCGAGCAGGACGTCGCCGACCAGCGCGACGGGTTCGTCTCCGAAGTTGACGACGCAGGTGAGGGCGCCGTTCGTGTAGGCGAGCGCGTTGTCTCCGAAGCCCTCGTGCCAGGTCAGATCGCCGGGACGGTGGGTGCGGCGCAGTCGCAGCGCCGCCCGGTACAGCTCCAGTGTGGATCCGTTGACGCCGGTCTGAGCCGCGACGGACTTAGCGCCCCAGTCGGCGGGCTGCGGCAGCCAGCCGGGCGCGTCGCCGAAACCGAACGACGGTCCGGCGGTGTTCCACGGAATGGGGACGCGGCAGCCGTCACGGCCGCGGTCGGTGTGACCGCTGCGCTCCCAGGTCGGGTCCTGCAGGAGCTCTTCCGGCAGGTCGAGGACTTCGGGAAGCCCGAGTTCCTCGCCCTGGTAGACGTACGCGGAACCGGGGAGCGCGAGCATGACGAGGGCGGCGGCGCGGGCGCGGGTGAGTCCGAGCGCGCCGTCGCCGTACCGGGTGACGTGCCGGTGCCTGTCGTGATTGGACAGAACCCAGGTCGGCGGGGAGCCGACTTCGGCGACCGTCGCGAGTTCGGCGTCGATGACCTTGCGGTAGGACGCGGCGGTGAACTCGGCGAGGAGGAGGTCGAAGTTGAACGCCTGCTGGAGTTCGTCCTCCCGGACGTACATGACGCGCCGGGACGGCGAGTCGACCCACGCCTCCGCGACGGCCATCCGGTCTCCGGGGTACGCGGCGAGGATGGTGTGCCAGCTTCGGTAGATCTCGTGCACGCCGTCGACGTCGAAGTAGGGGACGCGGGTGGTGCCGAGCATCTCGACGCCGCCCTCCTCTCCGACGCTCGGGAGGCCGGGTTCCTTGATCATTCCGTGGGCGACGTCGACGCGGAAGCCGTCGACGCCCCGGTCCAACCAGAACCGCAGGATGTCCTCGAACTCGGCGCGGACGCGCGGGTGTTCCCAGTTGAAGTCGGGCTGCGTCGAGTCGAACAGGTGCAGGTACCACTGTCCGTCGGGGACCTGTGTCCACGCGGCGCCGCCGAAGACGGACTGCCAGTCGTTGGGCGGACCGCCGTCGACGCCGTCCTTGAAGTGGTACAGCTCGCGCTCGGGCGAGCCGGGGGCCGCGGCGAGGGCTGCGACGAACCATTCGTGGTCGCTGCTGGAATGGTTCGGCACGATGTCGACGACGACCTTGAGCCCGGCCGCGTGGGCGGTGGTGAGCAGCGTGTCGAAGTCGTCGAGGTGGCCGAAGATCGGGTCGACGTCGCGGAAGTCGGCAACGTCGTATCCGCCGTCGTTCATCGGGGACCGGTAGAACGGGGACAGCCAGATCGCGTCGATGCCGAGGTCGGCGAGGTAGTCGACCCTGCTCGTGATGCCCGGCAGATCACCCATGCCGTCGCCGTTGCCGTCGGCGAAGCTGCGCGGGTACACCTGGTAGATGACGGCGTCTCGCCACCATTGCCGCATGGGGTTCTCCTATCGGGTGGGGTTCGTGTTGGTCGGCGCGGTCAGGCGGTGCGTTCCCGCAGGGCGCCGGTGGAGGCTCGCACCACCAGTTCGGGGCGGAACAGGTACTCCGATGTGGGTGCCGGTTGTCCGGCGATCTCGTCCAGCAGCGCACGCACGGCGGCGGTCGTCATGGCGCGCACGGGCTGTCGCAGTGTCGTCAGTGGAGGATTCGTGTACGCGATGAGCGGTGAGTCGTCGTAACCGACGATGGAGACGTCGCGCGGCACGGACAGCCCGCGCGTCTCGGCGGCTCGGATCGCGCCGAGCGCCATCAGGTCCGAACCGCACAGGACGGCGGTCGCGCCGCGTTCGAAGAGGCGCCCGGCCGCCGCCGCGCCACCCTCCACACTGAACATGGTGAGTTCGACGAGCGGTTCGCCGATGGACGCCATCGCGGCGCGGTAGCCGTCGAGCTTGCGCTGCACGGGAATGAACCGTTCGGGGCCGGAGATCAGGCCGATCCTGGTGTGGCCGAGCGAGGCGAGGTGTTCGACGGCCATGGTCGCGGCGACGGTGTCGTCGCAGGAGAAACACGGCGCGGCGAGGCCGTCGATGTAGCCGGTGAGGAAGGCCAGCGGCAGTCCGGACGCCGCGAGTTTGTGATACCGCTCGTGGTCGGCGCTGGTGTCGGCGTGTAGGCCCGACACGAAGACGATCCCGGAGACGTGCCGCTCGCGCAGCATCTCGACGTACTCGTCCTCGGTGACGCCGCCGGGGCTTTGCGTGCACAGTACCGGTGTGTAGCCTGACGAGGCCAGTTCGGTAGCGATGACCTGCGCAAACAGTGGGAAGATCGGATTCTCGAGTTCCGGTACGACGAGTCCGACGAGCCCCGCCGAGTGTTTGCGCAATGTCGCCGGTCGTTCGTATCCGAGCACGTCGAGCGCCGTCAGCACGGCTTGTTTCGTCTCGGCCCCCACCCCGGGGCGGTCGTTGAGCACACGAGACACCGTGGCTTCGCTGACCCCGGCTTGGCGGGCGATGTCGGACAGTCTCGGACGCATGGGCTGACTGTAACGTATCTGCAAAGAGGAAACAATATCGTTGCAAGGTCTTCCAATGCTCGAAACATCTTGCTAATCTGCGAGTCCTCAAGTCCCCCTACTCCTACCCCCCTCGCCGGAATCGTGGCGCTGCTCACCCGGTTCGGCATTACTCCTCAAGGAGAACAACCATGCGCATCAAGTCCGCGGGCATCGCGGTGGGCGCGGTCCTCGCGCTCGCGCTGTCCGCTTGTGGCGGCGGCGATCCGGAGGCCGACAAGACCGACGCGATCGACTTCGACGGTGAGCTCGTCATCTGGACCGACGAGGAACGCGCCGTGTCCCTGCAGCCGGTCGTCGACGAGTTCGCGAAGGCCAACGGCATCAAGATCAAGGTCGAAGGCATCGCCGACAACCTCCAGGACCAGTTCGTCAGCGCCTCCGAGCAGGGCGAAGGCCCCGACATCCTGGTGCAGGCGCACGACTGGATCGGCAACCTCGTCCAGAACGGGACGATCGACCCGGTCCCGTTGACGGAGGAGCAGCAGGCCGCGATCAACCCGGACGCGCTGCGCGCCGTCACCTTCGACGGCCAGATCTACGGCACGCCCTACGCCATGGAGAACCTGGCGCTGATCCGCAACACCGAACTCGCCCCCGACGCCCCCGCGACGATCGAGGAGATGGTCGAGACCGGCAAGGCGCTGAAAGAAGACGGCAAGGTCGACGACGTCCTCTCCATCGAGGTCGGCAAAGACGGCAACCCGTACAACGCGTACCCGTTCTACGCCTCCGCCGGTGGCTACCTGTTCGGTCAAGACGCCGAAGGCAACTACGACCCGGCCGACCTCGGCCTGGCCAAGCCCGAGGCCGTCGACGCGTTCGAGAAACTCGCGTGGCTCGGTGAAGAGGGCGCGATGAAGACGTCGATGGGCGGCGAACACGCCATCCCGATGTTCGCCGACGGCAAGACCGCGTTCCTCGTGGCCGGACCGTGGGCGCTCGGCGCGATCCGCGACGCGGGCCTCACCTACGACATCACCCCGATCCCGTCCTTCGAGGGCGGCGACAAGGCGACGCCGTTCGTCGGCACCCAGACCTTCTTCGTGGCCAGCAAGGGCAAGAACAAGGTCTTCGCGCAGGAGTTCGTCGCGAACTTCGTGACCAGCGCCGACCTCGCGTCGAAGCTGTACGAGTCGGACCCGCGTCCGCCGGCCAACATCGAGGCCGCCGAGGCCGCCGACGCCTCCGACCCGGACATGGCGAAGTTCCTCGCCGCCGGTGAAGGCGGCTACATCCTCCCCGCGATCCCCGAGATGCAGGCCGTGTGGGAGCCCTTCGGCCGCGCGCACGCCGCCGCGATCTCCGGTAAGGACGTCGAGAAGGCCGTCACCGACGCGGCCGAAGCCATCCAGAAGGCGATCGGCGGGTAGTCGACGTGCAGCGGCAGAGCCCCCCGACGGCCGGAGTCGCCGGCCAGCTGATCAAGATCCTCGTGCTGAGCCTCACGTGCGGTCTGGCCGTCTGGGCGGCTCTGCCGCTGGTGCGGCTTGAGGCATGGGTCCCGTTGGCGATCGTCACGGTCGTCACGGGGCTCATCCTCTACATCTACCTCTCGCCGCGCCGGATCGCCGCGAAGTACCTCATCCCCGGAACGCTGCTGTTGATCGCGTTCCAGCTGATGCCGGTCGTCTACACGATCAGCACCTCCGTCACGAACTACGGCGACGGTCACCGCATCTCCAAAGAGGAGGCGATCGTCGCGGTGCAGGCGTCCGCCGTCAAGGAGGTGCCCGGTTCCCCGCAGTACATCCTCACTCCGGCGTGGGCCGAGGGCACCGACGAGCTGACGTTCCTCCTCACCGACACCGAGACCGGTCGCCACTACGCGGGCGACGTCGACGGTCTGACGGACCTCGACGCGGGCGACGTCACCGCGAACCCGGCCGGAAAGATCGTCGCCGCCGACGGATACCGTCCACTCACGACGGCCGAGCTCCAGGAACACAGCGACGCGATCACCGACCTGTCCGTGCCCACCGGCGACGGGGGCATCCGCTCGAAGGGCCTGTCCGCCTTCGAGGGTCAGACCCTGCGCCGCTACGACGCCGAATGCGACTGCGTCACCGACGTCGAGACCGGCCAGGTCTGGACCGCCGACGACGACCGCGGCTACTTCGTCGCCGAGGACGGCACCTACCTGCGTCAGGGCTGGAAGGTCAACGTCGGGCTCGACAACTTCGTCCGCATCGTCGCCGACCCCGACGTGCGCGGCCCGTTCCTGTCGATCTTCGGTTGGAACCTCATGTTCGCCGGTGGTTCGGTGCTGCTGACCTTCGCGCTGGGTCTGTTGTGCGCCATGGCGATGAACCACGATCGGATCCGGGGAAAGACCACCTACCGGATCCTGATGATCCTGCCGTACGCGATGCCGTCGTTCGCGATGCTGCTCATCTGGCGAGACATGTTCAACCCCGACTACGGGCTCATCAACCAGCTCTTCGGCGCCGACGTCGACTGGTTCGGGCACACCTGGACGGCGCGGGCGGCCGTCCTGCTCGTCAACACCTGGCTCGGCTACCCGTACATGTTCCTCATCTGCACGGGTGCGCTCCAGGCCCTGCCGAAGGACACCCTCGAAGCGGCGAGCCTCGACGGCGCGAGCGGCTTCACCGCCTTCCGCGCGATCACCCTGCCGCTGGTGCTGGTCGCGCTGACCCCGCTGCTCATCTCGTCGTTCGCGTTCAACTTCAACAACTACAACGCGATCGCCTTGACGACGGCCGGGCATCCATTCGACGAGGGATCACAAGCGGGCGCGACGGATCTGCTCATCTCGTACACCTTCCGATTGGCGTTCAACGGAACCGGCGCCGACTACGGCTACGCGTCGGCGGTCAGCCTGTTCATCTTCACGATCGTCGCCGTCATTTCCGGCATCAGCTTCGCCCGCACCCGCAAGCAGGAGGAGATCTACCGGTGACCACGCATTGGCTCCGCGATCGCGGCTGGCGGCACCTCGTCGCGCTCCTCGCGATCGCCTTCTCGCTCATTCCGATCGTCTTCATCGTCTCCAGCGCCTTCAATCCACTGGGGACTCTCAGTTCGACGTCGCTGTTCCCGACGAACGGCTTCTCGCTGGACAACTTCGCGAAGCTGTTCTCCGACACCGACTTCGGCCTGTGGTACCGCAATACGCTGATGATCGCCGGTATCGCCGGGTTCGTCTCGATCCTGCTGTCCTCGCTCGCGGCGTACGCGTTCTCGCGCTTCCGTTTCGCGGGGCGACGGGTGTCGCTGCTGTCGCTGCTGTTGATCCAGATGTTCCCGCAGTTCCTCGCGATCGTGGCGATCTTCCTGATCTTCACCGAGGTCAGCGACTACTGGCCGGCGGTCGGCTTCAACACCCCGGGCGGCCTGATCCTCGTCTACCTCGGCGGCGCGCTCGGCGTCAACACGTGGCTGATGAAGGGCTTCTTCGACACCGTCCCGAAGGAACTCGACGAATCGGCCGTCATGGACGGAGCGACGCACGCGCAGATCTACTTCCGCATCATCCTTCCGCTGGTCACGCCGATCATCGCGATCACCTCGCTGTTGACGGTCATCGGCATGGTCAACGAGTTCATCATGGCGAGCGTGTTCCTGACCGACTCGTCGGAGAAGACACTCGCGGTGGGGCTGGCGGGAATGGTCGCCGCGAACACCCGCGAGGCGCAGTACGGCATGTTCTGTGTCGGGACGCTGCTGACGGCGATCCCGACCGTCGGCACGTTCCTACTGCTCCAGCGCTACATCGTCCACGGCCTGACCGGCGGCGCCGTCAAGGGTTGACCCGGTTCGCACCCGAGCCATCCCACGTTTCCGGCCCACGACTTCGTCTCCCGATTTCGTCCCCACGACTACGTCCCAACGGGATCTCGGCCCCGGTCGGACTTCTATCGCCGACTGGTGTCCAAGCCTCGGCGATCCCCTCCCACTCCCTCCCGCGAGCGGACCGCCCNCCAACCAGATCCCGCTTGGTTGGTTAAACGTCCCGCT
>NZ_CBCRZX010000051.1:0-30525 GCF_965137155.1 Stackebrandtia soli | reverse complement strand
GGGTACGGGACCGCAAGAAGGGGCACGGGCAGGAGGGGAGACCCACCAAGCCGGGGAACCGGGCCACATGGCGTCTGAGCAGAGGTCGTCTTTTGCGGCTTGGTGGGTCTCCGTTACCGACCCCGCAGAACAATTTCGTCGCGTAACCCGCCCCACCAAGCCGAAAGTCTGTGACCACCCGAGCCGGGTGGCCCGAAAACTGCCGGTTTGGTGGGGCGACGAACGAAACCGCAAGGCATTCCACTGACAGGAAGTGAGACCCACCAAGCCGAGAAACCGGGCCACACCCGGTCCGAGCAGAAGTGGGTCTCCCTTACCGACACCGCAGAACGGTCCCGCCACGGGCACACCGCCCCACCAAGCCGAACGCCCCCGACCACTCAACCAAGACCCGAAAGAACAGCGCCCGCATGGCACCTCCAGTCGGCTCCGTCTACAGCAGGGGTTCCAGGAACTCACAAGGCTTGCCGGTCCACGTGACGCTGAGGGCGTCGCGGGCGCGGCTCGCGGCCACGAACAGCAGAGACCGTTCCTTCCGCATGAGCCTGCGGTGCTCGGCCGGGTCCGTGCGCCGCTGCCTCACGAACGGACGCGGGAACTCCGCCGCGCCCACGCCCGCGATGACGATCCGCTCGAACTCCAGGCCCTTCAATCCGTGCATGGTGGACAGACGGACGCCGTCGCCCTTCGTGCCGTCCTGGACCGGGACCGTCGCGATGCCGACGCCGGTCAGGTGATCGCGGATCTCCTCGAGCGGGGTCTTTGTCGGCGTGCAGATCGCGATGGCGGACGGGTCGACGCCCTCGTTCGTCCAGGCACGGATCTCTTCGACGACGGCCGCGAGTTCGTCCTTTCGGGTCGCCGCGCCGATGAGGTTCGGTGCGGGCCCGTACCGGACCGAGCGATAGCCGGTCAGATGGTCGACCCCGTTGTCGAGGTCGTCGAAGCTCTCCCCGGACACCATGGCTATGGCGGCCTGCAGGATCTCCTGAGTCGTCCGGTAGCTCAACGTCAGCCGCGTCGATCGTCCGACGATGTTGATTCCCAACGGCCCCAACGCCAACGGCGCACCATAGATCCGCTGGTGAGAGTCGCCCGCGATGAACATGTCGTTCTCTCTCTCGGGGACCAGCGCCCGCAGCAACCGCCATTGCGCCGCCGACATGTCCTGTGCCTCGTCGACGAGGACGTGCCGGTAACGCGGTCTCGACGCCGTCGAATCGCCGTTCAGCGACACCGCCGTGCGGGCGCTCAGCCACGGATACGTGAACCGCTTCTCCTCCTCCAGCCGCGCCGTGAACCGCTCGCACACCTTCCAGAAGCGAACGCGCTGCGGTCGGCTCAGACGGTGGCTGCGCCCGGCCCGCCGCACCCGCAGGTAGCCGTCACGGCTGTCGATGATGTTGCCGCACACGACCTCCGTCCACTCTTCGTGGCAGAAGTCGGGGCCGAACTCGCGATCGCCCGCTTCGTCCATCGCGGTCTGCCACCACCTCTTGGCCTCGGTGTCGTCGAGGGGACGGGCGGACGTGTCGATGATGCCGCGTTCCTTCGCGATGCGCATCGCGAGACTGTCGATGTTGACGACCTCGACGCGTTTCATCTCCTCCGTCGTCAACAGTTCGCCGAGTTGCCTTTTGAGGTGCTTCGCGAGGCCGACGTTGAAGCTGGTCAACAGGATCGGAGTTCCGGACGCGTGCTCGCGGGCCAGTCGGGCTGTGCGATGCAGCGCGACGACGGTCTTCCCCGTGCCGGGGCCGCCCGACACGCGGGCCGGGCCGCGATAGTTCTTCGTGACCAGCTTGTTCTGCGACGGGTGCAGGAACATCCGCCATTTCGCGAAGTCCTGCCGATGTATCGCCTGCAGCGCGAGGTCCGATGTGGTGATCGACGTGGTCCGCTCGACCGCGGCGGCCATATCGGCCGGATCGACGGGGTCGTCGGGGCGGGCCGGATCGGTGATGTTCTCCATCACCTCGTCGATGCTCATGCCGGTCGCGAGGTTCATCAGGACGTCCGCGGTGTGCGGGGGCAGCGCGTCGGCGAGCGTCACCAGCCCCGAGTCGTCCTTGACGTCGCGGATCGCGGGCAGCAGCGCCCGGGACACACCCAGTTTCGACAGCTCGTCGTCGGTGAAACCGTCCAGCACCCCCGGCACGGTCTCTTGTTTCGGCTGCGGATCCCGCTCCGGTCGGGCCGGGGCCGCCTGCTCCGCCAGCCGCCGCGCCACCTCGGGCTCGATCGTCTCGAACTGACCCGTGACGTGGTTGACCTCGAACCGCAGACCGCGTTCGAGACGCTCATAGACGGTGCTGCGAGGTTGGACGGCCACGACGACGTAGGTGTCGTTCCCGGCGTGCACCATGAGCGCCCGATAGTCGCCCCCGACTCGCGCCGAGTACAGGTTCTTGTGGCCGGACAGCGCCTTGAAGCGGAGGCTGCCGTGGTTCTTGTTCTGACGGATCTTGTGGTCGAAGTCGATGTACGCCTTGCTGTGCTGAGGATCCAGGTCGCGGATGTCCTCCGCGGCCGCCTCGGTCAGTCTCAAATGAACACTCACGCGTCTCTCCGGTCTGTCAGGGCTGTCAGGAGGTCGTCCATCGCCCATGCCGTCACGGGTCGGGCGTCCCAGCCGTCGTCGGCGTAGGCCTGGATGGTCTCTTCGGCGTCATGGGCGTCGGTGCACACCACCGCGATCCGGGCCGTCGGCCACGCGAGATCGGCGATCCAGCCGTGGTCGCCGAGCTCGTAGCCGCCCTCGGGCGTGGGGGCGCGCTGCGCGATGAGCTCGTCGAGCAGTCGGACGAAGTCGGGGTCGCCGGTCGGCGCCGACTCCTTGACCTCGCGCCATTCCTGCGGGACGTCCTCGTCGTCGAGGGCCGCGGCCGGGCCGACCCGGCTCGACTGGACCGCAACGCGCGAGGAGGAGTCGCCGGTCTCGGGCAGTTCATCGCCGGTGAGGCTCACGGGCTCGGTGTCCTGCAACGCCTCAATGATCCCGGTGCCCTCGCAGACCCGCAGCACGCCGGGGCCGAACGCGCCGACCATGCTCGTGGTGAGCATGACGCCGTCGCCGCCGCCCGCGAGGAAGAACTGGGTGAGGTTCGCCCAGTACAGCCACGACCGCCAACGCCTGTGGTGCCGCGGGTCGGTGCCGATCGTCGTGTCGGAGTCGTCGAGGACGGTGATGGCCGTGAACATCCGCCCCGCGTCGCCCCGGTCGTCGATGCAGAAGACGACCTGGAGATCGTTGGCGTCCGTCCCCGCGAACGTCCGGATGCCGCCCTGTCTCACCGTCGGCAGGTCGCGTCGCGCGAGCGCCGCCTCGATGACGTCCGCGGCGCCGACGGAGTCGCTCTGTCTCGACGACAACGTCGCCGCCAGCCCGAAGGCGGCGGCCTCGGCGCGGTACCGCCATCGGTGCGGGTCGGGGTCGGCGAGGAACGCGGTCATCGTCTCGATCGGGTTGCACCAGATCGTCGACGCGAGCTCGCCGACGTCCTGTTCGCGATAGCCGTACCACTGGCCCGCGTTGGCCTTGCCGTTGCCGCCGAACGGCGNCCACGCCTCGGTCACCGACGACACCCGCCACGTCTCGACGTCCTTCCACGTCACTGAGAAGACGTAGACGTCCTGCGCGTGCAGGCGATTGCGCTTCACGGCGTCGTCAGCGAGTCTATTGTGCTCTGTCGTGGCGTGGTACTTGAAACCGTCGAGGTACAGCGCGACCTTGACGGGCGGTCCGTCGACGCGTTCGAACAGGACGTCGGGGCGCGTGTAGTCGATGGTGTGCTGCTGCGTCACCTTCCACCTGGTGGGTTCCCGGCCGGGGCCGCCGATGCGCAGATCCGCCTCGCCCGACGCGGTCGCAGTCAGCGACGCGCCTTCCGTCGCGTCGGCCCACTCCCGCAGCTTGTCGACGAAGCGCGTCTCCAGCTCGCTCTCGATCACCTTCAACATCGAGATGTCGTGAATGCCGGAGCTCGCCTCGGCATCCCAGCCGGTCAGCAGTTTCTCCAGCAACGCCAACGCCTCCGACCGGCGGACGTCCTTGTAGTGGCGCTCACTCGTCCACGCCAACAGACATCGATGGCACGCCGGGTTCCCTCGCTCGTGGCAGTCACACGCCGCGATCCGGTCCCGGGCAGTCGAAAGCACCGTCCGCATCCGTTCGGCGTCCGCCAACTGGTGCAGGTAACCGGTCCCGCCGGGGAGGGTGTCGTACACGACGACGAAGCTCTTTATGGACGCGCCGCCGGACGCCCCGTCGTGATCGCCGGCCTTGTCGGTGTGGTCCGGCATCGTCGCCACGAGGCTGTCGAGGTGCTGCGGGTCGCCGCCGTACGTCGCCGCGATGCCCAGCATCAGCGCCGCGCGGAACGACTCGACCTGCTCGGGCGCCCGCATCGTCGCGACCGGCAGCAGGATCCGCACCGCCTCCGTCGGGAGCTCGTGCGCCAGAACGGTCGCCCGGTGCCCGGTGTTCGTCGACCGGTTCCGGCACCACGGCCGGTGGTGGAACCGGTTCGGGTCGGCCCTCGAATCGCCGCGATCCTTGTCCGCCTTCAGTTCCGGGTCGCCGTTCAGCGCGGTGCCGCCGCAGTCCCTGCACACCCAGAACGGGCTGATCGACAACTCGTGCCCGGCGACCACGATCGAGTCGCCGGTGCCGTCGCCGACCCCGAAGTTGAGGTGCCGCACGATCGCGTCGCGCGTGTAGTCGGCGCCGAAGGTCGCGTTCGTCAACCGCCACGCCGAGACGATGTCGGCCTCGTTGACGTCGACGGTGCCGATCGTCGTGTAATGCCGCTGCTCGCGATCCTCGGAGTCGTCCCGGATGTGGGCGTCGTCCTGTTTGTCCTCCGCGAACACCTTCGTCGGCACGATCACGGTGAACCGCTGCCCGGTGTCACCGATGTTGCCGCTGCCGCACCGCGCGCACCGGAGCAGCTCGGCCGCCCCGCCGCCGGCGTCGACGTAACCGCACGACGAGCACAGATGCCACGTCCGCCAGGACCGGTTCGCACCCGAACCGATGTCGATCCCGTCCACCCGATGCCGATACCCGCGCACGTAGTACGTGTTGCCGGGCGCGATCTCGGTGAGCGCCTGCCGCGCCGGACGGTCGTAGCTGCGCAGCTCGCTCTCGTAGGTGCGGTCGCCGTCGTTCTCCGTCACCCGGGTCAGCGTCGCCTCGAGGGTCGTGGCCGCGTCCGTGAGCGCGTAGTTCGGCAGCAGCCCATGTCGGATGAGCGTCTCGTGCGCGTTCGTGTTCCCCAGATCGCCGAGCCGACGCCGGACGCCGCGCAGCCCCGCCATGAGCAGACGCCGCTCGTGGCGTTCCTCGTCGTCGTTCTCGTCGAGAGCTTCGGCGGCGGCGTCCATGTCCTTGATGCGCTGCCGATACTCGGCCTTCTCGCCGTCGTGGGCGGCCTTGACCCGTTTCACGCGCTCGGCGATGCCCGCCAGCGCGTACTCACGGAGTCCTTGTGCCGCAACGGGTTCGATGTCGCCGTCGAACATGGCGAGGAACTCCTCCCCGCAGCGCGCACCGTCCAACAGCGCCGTCTCGACGAAGTCGTCGATCCACCGCCCGAACAGTTGGGCGGTCGTGCGCGGCACGGGCGTGACGCGCCCCAGGTCGCCGCGGCCGACCTTGTCGAGCAGGAACGCCATGTACTGGCGGCGCAGCAGCTCGATCGCCGACAGGTACGAACCGGGCGGCACGATCCGTCCGGACAGCATGAGCGTCGGGTCAGCGAAGAAATGCCGGTCGCGGGGGCGGCTGCCGGTGACGGTGACGACGAGCGAGTTGCCCGTCTTGCGGCCCGCGCGGCCCGCGCGCTGGACGTGGGCGGCCGGGTTCGGCGCGACCCCGCCGAGGACGACCGCCGACAGCGCGCCGATGTCGATGCCGAGCTCCAACGTGGACGTGGCGGAGAGGACGTTCGGGTCGTTGACGCCGCGACCGGAGCGGAAACCGGCCTCGACCGTCTCGCGCTGCTCCCGCGTCAGCGAGCCCGTGTGCTCGGCAGCGTGCACCCGGAACGGCTTCACGCCGCGGTACAGGCGCCGGTAATAGTCCGGCTCGGTCGACGGCGTCACACCGTGAAGCGTTCCGCTGCAACGGAACCGTGGGCAGGTCGCCGTGGTCCAGAATGCATGGTGCGCGGGCGGCACGGTCTGCTCCCACGAGCAGGTGTCGCAGCCGACCACCGCGTTCGCCAGCTCGGCGTCGGTGAGCTTGTGGACTCGGACGTGGCCAGGCGTCAGCCCGAAGACCGTGACGTCGCCGACCGCGCGGCTCGCCAGGACGTCCGCCCCGACCAGGATCGACGCCAGCCTCGGCACGAACAGGCGCGCGTCCCGGCCGTCGAGCCCGAGACAGCGCCGGGCCCAATCGGCGTACCAGGTGCCCTTGGCCCCCAGGACGGTGAAGTCCTTCGACCGCACGTCGGTGCCCAACGCGAACTCGGGCGCGGACACGCCCGCCGGGAACGCCGGCATGCCCGGCGTCCGCCCGCCCCAGATCGGCCACCGGCGGACGCCCTTCTGCGCGATGAAGCCGTCCAGCCAGCGGTGGTGAAGCGCCCCGCGCAACCGCAGCCGCTCAAGGAGACCGCGAATGAACACCTCGAACTGTCGACGCGTCGGCATCGTGAGCGCCGCCGTCGTCTGACGGAACACGTCCTCCGCGTACGCCGCGTGCGCGTCGAGGTCGTCGATCTCCACCTCGACGGCCGCCGTCCGGGTCAACTCCAGCGTGCGGCCCTGCCTCGACCGCAGCCCGAACTCCAATACCGCCGACAGTGCGAGACGCTGCGACAACAGCTCCCACGTCGCCGACGAACCGGAGTCGTGCTCCTCCAGGATCCCCCGCACGCCCGGATCCTCGTACAGATCGGGCGGGATCGCCCCGCCCGGCCGCTCGCTCTTCGCGAGCCGGACCACGGCATCGGCCATGATGTCGTTGAGCCGCTTCGATTCTCCGTCATCCACAACGGACGCCAGCAGTGCCCGCACCGAGAACCCGTGCGACCGCGCCGACAGGAAGCCCGCCCGATGCGCCGCGTCCTGCACCGCGTTCGAGAACAGCAGCGTCTTCTTGTCGACGTCCCGCTCGATCGCCGACGTGAACAGGTTCGTCACGACCACCGACGTCAACGTGCTCGTTCCCGTGCCGATGTACCGGATCCCGTTGTCGAGACGGCACGACGGGCAGCGCTCGCTCCCCGCGTTCGGGCCGACCAGGTCGACCCACACGGGGACGCCCGGCTCGACCCGTCCACCGTCGACATTCGAGGCGTCGGCGGTGCCGGTGTCGTCATCGGTCGTTCTGGGAACGAACGCGTCGATGGCGACGTCACCGGCGTCGACCGGGCGCAGTCGTCCACCGTCCAGGGCGAACAGCCCGACGTCGTCGGCGGAGGAGCGATACGCGGCGATCTCGGCGGACGTCGCCGTGATCATGTTGCGCCGCCGGGTCTTCGCCCCGATCTCGCGATAGATCGCCGCCGGGTCGAGCTTCAGGTCCTCCGGCGAGCTCTCCGGCGCGATCGCCGCCCACCCGGAGCGTCCACAGTGTCGACATTGGATCGCGGGCAGTGCCGGCCGATCGCCGGTCTCGGCCTCCCACCGGAACGTCGGCTCGTGCCCGACGTCCCGCAGCAGGCGGCTCACCGATCGCACCCACAGCTGTACGTCCAGGTGGGCGAACGGACGCGACGGGGCGTCCGGGTCGCGGGCGATCGACAGCAGCGCCGCGAACCGCGCCAGCGCCTCCTCTCTCACCTCTTCGGAATACCGCCACCACGAGTAGAGGAGTCCGCGGCCCTCGACGTCGAACACCGCGTCGGTCCGCCGCACGTCCGCGCCGCCGTTGGCCTCGAAGAACGACTGCGTCAGCACGTGCTGCTTGAGCTTCCCGCCGAGCTGCGACGGGGTGAGATCGGACGTCCCGACGACCAGCTCCATGATCCGGTCGAGGGCGGTGGCGTCCGTGAACGGGTCTCCCGCGTCGACGAGCTCCTGCGGGTCGGGCAGCGGGAGGCGCCCGTCGACATCGGCGATGAACTCGGCGGCGGTCAACCGGTCCTCGGTGATCACCGAGCCGTCGTCGAACGGCACCCCGAACACCGTCGCCGCCGTCTCGCGGATGCGGGCCTCCGGGTCGTCGTCCTCCTCGCCGGACGACAGCGTCGCCGACGTCGCCACCGGGCAGAACGCGCCCGCGACGGCGCGCAGCCGCCGCAGCAGCATCGCCACGTCCGTGCCCTGGGCGCCGTCATATGTGTGGAACTCGTCGACCACGACGTACGTCAGCGCGCCGGAAGACCACAGGGGAGCATCCTCGGGGCGCTGCAGCATCAGGTCGAGCATCTTGTAGTTCGTGACGAGGACGTCCGGCGGGCTCACCCGCATGTCGCGGCGCTCCGTCAGGACGTGCTCGTACGTCGTCTCGGCCTTCTCGCCGACGTACAGACCGGCCGTCACGCCCGACAGCGCCGGGTCGGACAGCAGGCCGTTCAACCGCTCCGCCTGGTCGGTGGCGAGGGCGTTCATCGGGTACAGCAGCAGGGCCTTCACACCCGGCGCCGCCCGATGGCGTCGACAGTGGTCGAGCACCGGGTACAGGAACGACTCCGTCTTACCGGAACCCGTTCCCGTCGTCACCAGTGTCGGCGACGGATCTCCGTCGAGACTCGACAGACGCCGCCACGCGAGCGCCTGGTGCCGGTGCGGGCGGAAACCGGCGGGGATCCAGCCCAGCGACTCCTCCCAGCCCGGCTCCGCCGAGCGGAACGGCGTCCGCACCTTCAGGTACTGGCCGCGGAAGACCCCGTCGTCCGGGTCGTTCAGGAACTTTGCCAGGCTGTCGCGCACCGGCTCGTCGACCAGCCCGTACGTCGTCGCCAGGTACTGCGACAGTTGACGTTTCAGGTCGAGCGCGACCAGCGTCGGCGGCCTCACTCCGCACCCTCCGCCTCGGCCAGGCGACGCGTGAACTCGGCGTGCGCGGCGCGCATCTCGCGCTCGCGGTCGGCCTTGTAGAACGGCTCGTGCGGCGCCGGGAACGGTTGGTACTCGGCCAGCTCGGGGCGGTCGGACTTGTCGTAAGGGTCGACCCGGTACTTCGGCGGCGGGCCGCCATCCTCCAGATGCGCCATGAGCTCGGCGAAACCGGTCTTGGTCTGGTGGACGCCGTGGGTATGGGAGCTTTCGGCGATTTTCCGCCCGTCGGCGTCGAAGTACATCATCGATTCGCGGTGGGACAGGATCGAAAAACGGCTTCGGTAGATCGCCACGAGCTGGTCGGCGGTGATGCCGAGCATGACGGAGACGAGCGCGTCCAGCTCGACGAGCGCGGCCCGCCGGGCGTATTCGGTCCGCAGCGGCGTCTCGTACCGCCATTCGCTGCCGACGGCTGTGAGGGGTTCGAGCCCTGGCCAGTCGACGGCCCAGGAATCAGTCGCCCAGGCGTCGTCGAAGAGTTCGCTCCATAGCGGGGCATAGGCGTTGGTGAGGCAGTTCAGGCGCAGGGTACGGAGAAGAAGACTTGGGGTCAGCGCGTGATCGACCAGATTCGGCACCAGCAACGTTCGTGCCTGCCCAACATCCAAATGCCCGATGCCAGCGATGCGCAGCAGGTAATCCATCGGCAATGCGCTAAAGTACGCGGCGATCGACGCCGTCTGTTTCGGTGTGCTTCCCGCAAGACTGCGCACGGCATGGATGTGTGCGGGGCCGGGTGGAATCAGTGCAGCGAATAGTGATCGTTCCGTGCTCAATGGAATCATTTCGCGCCACGCCATCCGATAGAAGTCGGTGTACGGCCGTTTGGACTTCTCGGTCAGGTGATCGCGGATCATGGCGTCGGTGATCGGCTCGCCCGGGTATCGCGATTCGAGATCCAGGCGTGCGAGCTCGACCTGGCTCGGGTCGGCGAGGTATTGGTCGAGGAGGTCATGGTCGACCCAGCGATCCTGTGCCGCGACGAACTTTTCGGGCTCACAGGCGCGCACGTAATTGGTCACCGGAGTGACATCCGAGGACAGCGAGGTGAGATCCCACGGCCGGTAGTCACTGTTGCTGGTGCACGGGATATTCGGCTGCTTGTTGAAGGGCGTCGCGATCCCGAAGTGCGGGCCCTGCAGGATCACGTCCGACCAGGAGTCGGTCTCGCGGCCATCCCCGACGATGATGCCCTGGTCCTTCGCGATCTTCTCGTTGTACCCACTGCTGATCCGGGGTTTGAGATCCCAGAGTCGCCCGCTCGCGTTCGCAAACACCTCAATCGCGCCTTGCTCGGCGGTGGTCACTAGATTCAGCAGCGGGGATTGCTCAGAATCGACGTCGGGATTTCCGGATAGTTTGTTCCACTGCTTGAGGATGTTGAGGTTTACGTCGACTATTCGAGTGATGTGAGGCCGTCTATCCCATTCCCCTCGGTACTTAATGGACGGCAAAATGTTCTCAGAGTTTTCGGTGAACGATTCGAGAGCGACCGATGCGGCGTACAGCTCACTGAGATGTTTGAACGCTATGTCCTGAGCGCCGGAATAAATGTGCATTCCGAACGACGTTTTTCTGCTCACTGGATTGGCGAATGCCCAGTTCGCCACATTAACGAAACCGGCGTGCAATCGCAGATGCCGATATGCGGCGGCCCGTAGCCTGCCTTCTTGCTGTCCTGAGAAGTGAGTACCAGGATGTATGAGCCCTGCAGTTCCCGATTGTCCGAGGTTGGCCCAGGCGCGCACCATGAAGCAGCGATAGAGGTCGGGCCGTGTTCCTGTCATTACCGGGTATGTGGTGATGTCGGCGAGGAAGTCCGACAACGCCGCCGTCGCCGTCAGGTCGTCTAGGAAACCTGTCTGCGCGTATGGATCCGCGAGTACCTCGGTCTTGCGCTCCCGCCATATTGCAACGGCGGGCTTGTCGGTCAGCGCGAACCACGGATCGAACTCCGCGAGCGCGAGCTTCTCGTCCCAGTCGGGCCGCACCCAGGGCGGGTTGCCTACCTGGAGGTCGAAGCCACCCTGCTCGAAGACATGGGCGTAGTCGAGCTCCCAGTGGAAAAAACCCTGGTCTTTAACGATGCCGATGACCGTTGCGTACCAAGGGAAGCGGCCAGTCAGGGCCGTCATCGAGGTCATGCCCATGATGCTCGGGAGCGTCTTCTCGGCCTCATCGAGCGTGGCGAGGGAGGCGAACTGGTTGAACAGCGTGCCCTCTTCGGGCAGGGCCGAGCCGACGACGGCCTCGGCGAAGGCGAGCCAATCATCCAGATCGGCCAGCGGGATCTGTTCGCGCAGCCGCAGCATTCGTGCGTCGGGCTTCTTGCTCACCCGCGACTTGGCGCTGAACGAGATTGGTTCCGGTGCATTCGGGTCCGGTCCGAACAGGGTGTCCTGATAGGTCAGCTCGACCGGCCACTCGATCGCCGGTTCCTCGCTCGGCGCAGCGACGGCGACCGACACGGTCGGATTGTCCGCGTATCGCCCGCTCGTACCGTCGAGAAGATCGACATCGTGCAGCGGCCAGAACCACAGGGCCGTCCACGCGTCCATGAGGGTCTTCAACCGGTTGTACGGGCCGTCGACCTTCGTGAGGTTGTCGAGGACCTGTTCCTTGGTGAAGGACTTCGCGGTGCCCGGCAGCTCCGCCCTCCACACGTCGATGGCGCGGGCGATCTCCGTCTCGGAGAGCTCGAGGCGCTGTTTCACGAGCCCCCACAAGTACTCGACGCAGCCGGCCAGCCGCCGCAGGCGATCCCGCTGTTTCTTGTTTGGCACCGCTCGCATGCGCTTGCGCCAGACGTCCAAGGCCTTCGCCTCGTCCGGCGCCAGGTTCTTCGCCTCCTTCTCGCCCGCGACCGTCCCCCACTTGTCGCTCGGCAGCAGGAAATGGTGGATCGCCTTCGCGGGCAGCTCGCCCGCGCCAAACGGATGCTCGATCGGCGCCTCCTTCAACCACCGCCTCTTGTCCAGCATGGAGTCGTCATAGCAGGCGCGGCGGGCGCCCACGAGCGAGTTGCCCCGCTTCAAATGCAGGCCGAACCACGGCTCCTGCAGGCCCGGGTGCATCGTGTTCAGCCACAGCGAGACCTCGGCCAGCTCGACGGCGGTCGCGTTCAGGTCGACGCCGTAGGCGTTGTGCAGCGCGATGTGCGCCTTGACCTTCGCCAGCTCCAGCTTGTAGCGCTCCGGGTCGAGCTGCACGCCGAGCTCGGCCTGCCGCAGTTCCAGGTACTTCGCCCCGAGCTGGTCGATCGCCTCGTTGAGGAACGCGCCCGAGCCGAGCGCCGGTTCGCAGACCCGCCACGACAGCACGTCATGCGCGGTGACCGTCCCGCCCTGCTTTTCCTGCTCCTTGATCCGATAGTCGATCGTGAGCTGCACGGTGGCCCTGGTCAGGCTCACCGGGGTGTAATACGACGCCGAGGTCTGCCGGTCCCGTCCGGCGAGGCGGAACACGAACTCGCCCCGTCGATAGTCGACCGGCCGCAGTGCGCCCGTGAACGGGTCGGGCCTGGTGACGATGTCCGTGTCGGCGTAGTCGCCCCGCCTGTCATGGGGGACGAGCCAGGAGCCGTCCTTCGGGTCGCCGCCCTTGGCGACCTCGACGAGCCGCCGCTCCGCGATCCGTCCCTTGTAGGACATGATGCCCTCGTAGACGGCGCCGAGCTGGTTGACGGACAGCTGCGCGTACGAGATGAACTGGAACCGCGAGCCCGACTTGGAGGCGCCGCGTTTCCGCTTCCTGTCCGGGTCGCTCAGCATGAGCAGCCGCAGGACGGCGTGCAACGTCCTGTTGCGCAGCCGGGTGTCGGGGATGACGTCGCCGTTGTCGTTCGTCCACTCGTGGCCGATGAGCCGAACCGCGTCCGGCTCGAACAGCTCCGCCCGGAGCGCCTCGAACCGCAGGCCCTCGCCCTCCGACTCGTGCTCGTCGATCGCCTCGTCGCCACGAGTCCGGTTGCCCTTGTTCACGTTGCGGAACAACAGGTCCAACGATTCGTACAGGTGGAAGCCGCCGTCGGAGAGGCCGTCGAGATCGGCGACGACGAGATCGCCAAGCCGGGCCATGCCGTAGCCCTCGACGTACTCGGGGCTGTCGACCGGCAGGATGCCGAGCTCCGGCCGCGCCTCCGCGTACAGGAGGAACAGGATCCGGTACAAGTACCGCAGCGACTGGGCGGTGAGGTCGGCGGCGATGTCGTTCGTGTCGATCGCGTCCGGCTCCACGCCCGCCGCCGCAAAGCGGGTGAGCACCTCGTTGGCAATGAGTTCGACCGAGCGGCGCAGGCCCTCACGGAGGTCGCTCGAGACGCCTTCGGCGTGCCGGGTGCCGGTCGTGACCATCGCGGCGAGCGCGTCCTCGCCGCCTTCTTCGGGAGTACGAAGCATGTCGATGGAGAAGAGACCCGCGATGAGGTCGAGCTCGCCGCCGTTCTTGGTGTCGTTGCGGCCGAACGCGACGTCGAGGTCGACGGCGAGGTACTTGCCGTTGCCCCAGACCGTCTGGTCGGCGAGGACGACGACCGCGCCGCACAGCATGAGCACGTAACGGGGAGCCTCGGCCGAGGCGAAGATCCGCGTGATGAGCGCGGGCCCGTCCGTGTACCGCTCGCCGTCGACCGTGGCCGGGTCGAGGAGGAGCGCGGCGTCGTCCACGTCGAAGGCCGCCCCGACGCCGGTCGCGTCGCCGCCCTCGATGACGATGATGCCCTTCTCGGCGTGGACGACCGGAATGGGGTGAGCGTCGTCGTCGAGGTACAGCTCCCAGCCGGGCGCGGGCCGCAGCGGCTCGGTCGCGCCGAGGCCCGTGATGAGCACGTCGTGCCATTCTCGGAGGCGCTTCCGGTGCAGCACGTCGTCGTCGGTGTCGCGGATGCCGAGGTGGGCGCTGGGGAAGGCGCTGCGGGCCCTGCGAAGCCGGGTGCGGGGCGTCGGTTCGTCGTCGCCCTCCGCCTCCGTCCACTGTTTGCAGACGGTCTTCTTCAGCTCGTCCGGGAGGAGTTCCGCGAGGAAGAAGTTCGCGAAGTACTCGCCGCCGTTGGTGATCGAGTCGTACATGGTCATCGGCCTTCCAGCGGGGCGAGCACGGCGAGGACCCGCAGGAGCGGCGGGCCACTGGTGGCGAGATCGTCGATGTGGTCGCGTTGACGCTTCACGGTCGCGGCGATCTGATCGCGGGAGCGGCTCGTCGACGTCGGCGACAGCCCGGACAGGGCGTCCTGCTCCCAGGCGCCGAGGCGTCGTCCGTGCTCCGCGATCGCGTCCCTGATGGACGCGTCCCAGACGTCCCGGTGCCGTTCCAGGTGCGCCAGTCCCGCCTTCACCGCCGACGGAACGAGCTCCTCGAGCCGGTTCAACGGTTCGTCGCGGCCCGGATTGATCATGTCCTTTCCGACACCGGCACGGTCGAGGACGGCGAACAGGTCGTCCACGCGCGGCTCGCCGGGAAGGCCGCTGACCGCCATCCACTGGACGATCGACGTCCGACCGCGCTTGTTCGTGTACACGCCCTGCAGCGCGAACGTCGGTTCGGCGACGCCGCAATGGATCACGGCCGCCTTGCCGCGGCCCAACTTCATGAGGGCCTTGTCGACCAGCCACTCCGTCAACGGGTGCAGATCCGACAGGTACGCGATGTCCGGCCAGGCCGTGTCGTCCTGCTCCTTCGCCCGCCGCAGTCGATCCCCCGCGAGCCTCACGTCCGTCGTGACCTTGAGGCGCTCCAACACCCCGCGCGCCTTCAGATAGGCGGGCGGGAGTTGCCGCAGGCGCCGCTTCAGGTCGTCCGGCGGATCCAGGAACAGTGCGCCGTCCTCCGGGTTCAGGTCGACCTGATCCTTGCCGACGAGGTGGCCCAGGGCCGTCTCGACGAACTCGCCCGTGTCGCCGAACAGGCTCGGAAGCGCGGCGGAGGCGGGTTTGTCCTCGTACGTCGGCGGGCCGTTCCCGTCGAGCAGCGCCGCGAGCGGGTCGAACTTCGCCTGCTCTTCGCGATCGGCCACCCACTCGTCGGTGCTCTCGCCCCGTACCAGCGCGCGGGTCAGTCGCGCCTCCTCCTCGCCCGCGTCGTACAGGGCCGTGACCGCCTCGACCGTGCCGAGGGCGCGGTGCGCCTCGTCCTCCTTGGCGAGGAGCTTCTCGGCGACGACCCGGTCGTCCTTCGCGCCGGGCACCTCGGACGTCATGAGCAGCGCGGAGAACCGCGTCGGATGCGCCTGCCCGTACCGGTCGATCCGGCCGTTGCGCTGCTCGATCCTGATGAGACTCCACGGGATGTCATAGTGGACGAGATGGTGGCACTGCTGGTGCAGGTTCACGCCCTCGGACGCGACGTCGCCCGTCACCAGGACCCGGATCGGCGACGACGCCAGCGCGAACTTCTCGACGACCTCCTGCTGCTGCACATCGGACAGCGCGCCGTGCATGACCGCGACGGCGTTCGGCTTCAGTTTCAGTCGCTTCGCGATCTGGTCGGCGAGCCAATGGACGGTCGCGACCCGCTCGGAGAAGACGACGACCCGCTTCGGGCTCTTCGGGCCCACCTCGGCGGCCGTCAACACGTCGATGAGGGCCGCCAGCTTCGCCGGTGCGGTGATCGCGTTCGTCAACTCCCGCAACCGTTCCAGGGCCGCCGTCTCGGGGCCGGGCTCGTTCTTGATCGTGCTCAGCCGGGTCTTGACGGTCTCCGCCAGCGCCGCCGGGGACGACAGGAACGCCTTCAACAGCGTGTACGGGAAGAGCTTGTTCGACGTGATCGACTGCCCCGGCGCGAACCAGACGTCCGTCAGCTCCTCGAAGACCGCCTCCTCCGCCGCCGACGCCGACACGCGCACCGGCTCGCTCGCCTCCCGCTTCGCCCACTTCCCCTCCGCCTGGTCCCGCAGCTCCGGGTCGGCCTTCGTCCGTCTGATGTAGAGGTGCTTGATGTCCTCGGCGGCGTAGTTCGTCTCGTCGGCGATCGCCGTCGGGTCGAGCAGATCGATGAGGTTCGCGAAGGACTTCGCGTCGCCGTTGTGCGGGGTCGCGCTGGCGAGGATGAGGGCGTCCGTCCGGGGCGCGAGGACGTCGGCGAGTCTGCGCCGCTTGCTCGTCTTCCCCGACGAACCGATCAGGTTGTGCGACTCGTCGATGACGACGGCGTCCCAGTGGATGTTCTCCAGGTGATGGCGGTACATGCCCGGGTCCTTCAACGTGTCCACCGACACGATGATGCGCTTGTGGACGGTGAACGGGTTCCGTCCCGCCGGGAGATTCTGGCGCACCCGCGCGATCCCAACGGAATCCATGCGCAGCAAGGGAATCGAGAACCTCGTCCACATCTCCCGCTGGAACTGCTCGAGAACGTGCTGCGGCGTCACCACCAGGATCCGCTCGCCCCGGCCCCGCCGGATCAGCTCCGCCAGCGTCAGCCCGATCTCCAAGGTCTTGCCGAAACCGACCACGTCCGCGATCAGGATCCGAGGCCGCAGACCCGACAACGCCAGCACCGCCGGGCGCTGCTGGTAGGTGTTCGTCTCCATGAGGAACCGGTCGGCCATCGCCAGGCCCGTCTCCGTGCGGGGCAAGGGCGTACGCCGCACGATCGCCTCCAGGAACAGGCGCGACTCGACATAGCGCGTCGACGGGTCGTGGACCAGCCGGGTCTTCGTCGGGTCGATCTCATGGATCGGTTCCAGGCCCCGCAGGAACGTCGCCTCCGTGCCCTGGACCAGCGGCGACTGGCCCAACGCCCGCACCTTCACGCCGTCATGGGCGGTCATCTCACTGCCGAGCACGACCCATTCCTCGTCGCGGACCTCGATCCGGGTCCCCGGTGCGTAACCGGTCACGGTGCTGTTGTCCATGTCTGTCACAGCTTCCTGTTCTTCGCGTAAGCGCTGCGTAGGTTCTCTGCCGCGAACACGGCCGCCGACATCGATCGGCGTACCCGTGTCGTTTCCTGGCTGGTCGTTCCTTGTGGGCCGGTCGCTTCGTGTTCGGTCGCTTCGGTCTTGCCTGTCGTGGTGGTCGGTCTCGGTGGGGGTTTGGGCAGCGGGTTCTGGCCGTACGTCGCCGCGATCATGTCCGCTGTCACCTCCGTCGCCGTCCTTCCGTCCACAGTCGCCACTGAACCGAGCCGAGACGCCGCCTCCGCCGCCGACGGTCTCGCCGACGGCGTCCCGTCCGTCATCTCCGTGATGATCGTCGCGAGCGGTTTCGGCAACCCCGCGACCGAGACGCTCCCCGTCCTCGCCGGTGTCCGCCCCGTCGCCGCATATGCCAACACCGCGCCCAGCGAATACACGTCCGCGGCAGCGGTGACGGTTGCACTACCTTGCTGTTCCAATGGCATCCACTGCTGTGTTCCGACACTCACGCCGACCGTCGTGAAATGGGCGCGGGGATCGTCCAGGCCCTCCGCAAGGACCGCCAAGCCGAAATCGATGAGGCGGGGACCGTCAGCGCCGAGCATGACATTCGCGGGTTTCACATCCCGATGCAGCAGACCCGCCTCGTCCAACGCGGCCAGGCCGTCGCACAGATGGGCGCCCATCATCGCCACGATCTCCGGCGCCATCGGGCCATGCCGGAGGACCTGTTCCCGCAGTGTGGGGCCCGGAATGTACTGCGTCGCCAGCCACGCCGGGTCGTGGGCGACATCCGCGTCGACGTACAACGCGATCGACGGGCCCGACACGCTGCGCATCACATCGACCTCGCGGGCGAACCGACGAGGAAACTCGCCCTCGCCCGAATCGTCGAGGAGCCACGACGCGATCATCTTCACCGCGACCTGTTCACCCTCAGCGGTCTCGGCGAGGTAGACCCTGCCCATCCCGCCTTCGCCGAGCCTCGCGAGAAGCCGGTACTTCCCGAGCTCCACGGGGTCTTCCGCCGTCAACGCGTCCATCGCGAATCTCCCTAACCGCAGCGGTACATCCGGACCGCACTGTTCCCGAACCCCAAGTATCAACCGTGGCCAGACACGACGGACTCCAGCCACAAGCGACCATGGAAGGTTGAAGGTGTCATTCTACGTACGCGCCAAATCCGTTGCCACGCACCGATTGCCCCAAGATTGGACGCTCACGCCTGGATCTGATCGAAGCGACCCGTCTAAGGACGTCGTGGTGGTAGAACACACCCCACGCCACAAGGTTGATCGGCGCTGTGACTTCGTCTATACGCCCTCACGGAAAACCCCGAAGGCGATGGCTCTGATCGCCGATGTCGTTCAACGGCGGCGTGGACGATCGACAGTTCCGGATCACCAACTCGCTGCGCGGTTCTGGCTGATGACAGGCCATCTAGCGGACCATGAAAGTGCCCCGACGGAAACCACGGCAGTACACGGTAGGTGGGACTGCGATGCTGTAGGTGAAGCGGACACGAGACGGAAACATCATGCACAGCGAAAAGGACGATCCGGAGATCGTCCTTGGGGTGTTACTGGTACTCCCGAGCGGATTCGAACCGCCGTTACCGCCTTGAGAGGGCGGCGTCCTAGGCCACTAGACGACGGGAGCTTGTCGCTTGAACCTCCGAAAGCATACATGAGCGTGGAAGGGTCGTTCAACGGGGTTATCCGCGCGGATCGAGCCCGGCGAATGCGCTGGTCACGCGTCAGCGGGACCAGACCTCGGCCATGGAGGCGAAGGCCGTCGAGGTCGGCTTGCCGTCATCGGTGACGAGCGGCACACCGTGCACCTTCTGCCCCGCGACGCTGATCGAGGCACGGGCCATCGGCATGAGCACGAACGACAGGCCGTGCGCCACCCCGTCGAGCCTGAAGTCACCCGTGGCGAACACGCGGCGGTCCAACACGCCGTCGGCGGTCAACGCGACGTCCGCCGCGATCACGCCGAGCCTGCCGACGCGCATGTCGAAGTCGAAGTTGACGGGCGTGATCTCCGTCGGAGTCGCCTCCCACGCGAGACCCGCCGATTCCGGGAAGTGGCGGGTGAACCCGTCCCGCAGCCAATCGCCCAGCTCGGCGTCGGTCGTCAAGGTGCGCACCCGGCCGTCCTGCCACAGGATCACGGCGCGCCCCGCCCCGTGCGCCGACCACGTCACGTCCCACACCGACGCGAACGCGGTCAAGGTCTCACCGTCGAAGAGACGCAGGATTGGATTGGCCCCCACCAGAATCACCGTCGATGCCATGACGAGATCCTACGGACCGGACACGACGATGGCACCACCCATTTCGCCACCTTCTCGTCGCGGCCATGGCGTGGACGACGTGAGCGCGAAGCACCGCTAAGGTCTCGCGACATGGCCACGTTCACTCAAGCGGCGCCGCACGTGTACGTGCTGCGGTACCCGGTCCTCGACGTCAACAGTGTCCTCATCGTCGGGTCGGAGCGGGCGCTCCTCGTCGATACTCTATCGACGGACGCGCAGGCGCTCGAGCTCGCCGCCGCGGTACGGACGGTCACGACGTTGCCGATCGACATCCTCAACACGCATGGACATTTCGACCATGTGCTCGGGAATCGCGTCGCGGCGAGAATGCTTCGGGCGGAACGAATCTGGGCACATCCGACCGTCATCGAGACGTGGACGGCGCGCACGGAAGCTGCACTCACGGACGCCGTCGCGGTGTGCGCGTCGCTGGCTCCCGAGATCGCGGGGAACGTCGGGGCGACCGTTCCGTTGGCGCCCACCGAAGCGCTGACGGAGCGGGTGACCATCGAGCTCGGCGGAGTCTCCGTCACGGCATGGCATCCGGGGCCGGCGCACACCGACGGTGACCTCGTGTTGTCCACAGGGGAGGTGTTCCTGGCCGGGGATCTGGTGGAAGAGGGCGCGGACCCGGACACGTCCGGTTCCGATGTCGCCAACTGGGTGAACATCCTCGATGGACTGTTGCCGTCCATGCCGGACGTGATCGTGCCCGGCCATGGCGCCTGCGTCGACCCGGGTTTCGTCGCACGCCAACGCGACGACCTACGCCAACTCCTGTTAGGCCCAGCGAAACACGTGGTCCATTCAGGCCTATAGCCATTTCCTGCCGCACGACCTCCGGGTGCCTCGCGGCGTTTCAGCGTTGCCACGCGTACCCCAGCCAACGACGTCAAGCACCGGGAATGCAGCGGAACCCATGGGACGGATCCACAAGACCCCACAGCGACAGAGACCACACCCCGTCGTTAGAAGTCGATGCGCTTCGACGCCTACTCAACCGCCTCGGACGTGGACAGCGCGGGCAGGACCTTCTCGGCGTGCGCGAACATCCCATCCACATTGGTGATTCCGGCGGCGTCGATGAAGTCGTCGCCCGGCTTCGCCTCCAGCGTCAACCGCTCGCCGTCGAGCCACGTCGCGTCGAGGGACAGGCGCCAGGAGTGCAACAGCGTTCGCGTCTGCGGATCCGGCTCGAAGAGCGGATCGCCGACGATGGCGTGACCGATCCACGCGAGGTGCACACGGATCTGATGCCGTCGACCGGTGACCGGCCGCAGCGCCAGCAAGGTGTGCCGCCGATTGCGCCACAGGACCACGAAACGCGTCAGCGACGGGTACGAGGTCACGTCCGAGTCCACCGGGACCGTCCAGGTGTCGCCCTCGCGGACGATCGCGTCGCGGCGACCCGCGACCCGCACCCGGTTCTTGCGCCCGACCGACAACGGTAGATCGATGACGCCGTGGTCCGGAACGTCCCGGCTCGCGGTGACCGCCAGGTAGGTCTTGTCGACGGTCCGCTGCTGGAACTGCCGCGTCAGCGGGCCGTGCGCGGGCAGGGTGCGGGTGAACAGGATCAGCCCGGAGGTGGCCTTGTCGATGCGGTGCACCGGATACAGCGTCTCCCCCGCCTCGGCCGCCATCCGCACCAGGTCGGTGCCGTGCCGCTCCCCGGTTACGCTGATTCCCACGGGCTTGTTCAGCGCCAACGCATCCGCGTCATCCACAATAGCCAGATCGGCGCACATGCGCCGCCACTCCCCTGTACTGCTCACCACGGGAGTCTACGGGAGCACTCGATGAGGCACCGTGTCGTGAGCCACGGCTCGTCATTCGAGCAACGGCTCATCGGCGAAGACCGACGGCGACAAACCACGAAACATGGGTGACGATCGGGCCAAGCGTCGCCTATCGTTTGCGGATGGAGCTGCTTTCCGTGAACATCGGCCATCCCCGTGACAACCCGTGGGATGACGCACTGAGCAAGACCGGCATCGACAAACGGGCGGTGTCGGGGCGGGTCGCGGTGGCCGCGCCGGGACCGATCGGGACGGGCGCCGTCGGCCTCGCCGGAGATCGAGTGTTCGATGTGGAGTTCCACGGCGGCGACGACCAGGCGCTGTACGCGTACGCCAAGGAGGACTACGACTACTGGGCCTCCCGCGTCGAGATCCCCTTGCACCCGGGGATATTCGGAGAGAACCTCACGACCGGCGGTCTTCCCGTCTCGAACGCGCGCATCGGGGATCGGTGGCGAATCGGCTGTGACGTGATCGTCGAGGTATCGACGCCGCGAATCCCCTGTGGAACATTCCGGGGCTGGATGGACATCAAGGGCTGGCTGCGGACGTTCACGCTCGCTCAACGCCCGGGAACGTACCTGCGGGTCATCTCACCGGGCACCATCGGGGCGGGCGATCCGGTCGCGATCGAGCTGCGCCGCGACCACGAGGTCACGGTCGCCCTGGCTTTCGCGGCACTGACGACCGACCGCCCTCTCCTGCCTCGACTGCTCGCGGCCCGGGAATGGTTGCCGCAGAACGTCATCGAGAAGGCCGAATCCTATGTGGCGGACAACCCGGTCTCAGCCGACGTCGAATAGGACGAGGCGGGTGCGGTCCGCGGCCGAGCGCAGTTCGTCGGCCGTCGGAGGTCGATCGGCCGGCAGTCCGAGATACAGACGGGACGCGGCGCGCGGACCCGCATGATGGGCGTACGCGGCGAGCAGGCCCGCGATGTCCTCCCTGCCGTCGTGGGTGTCCGCGCTGACGGTGTACTCGCGACCGACGAGCCTGATCGCGACATCGCGCCCGGCGACCCGCTTCGACCACCCGGTGCCTCGGCTGAGGACCATGAGCCGTCCGTCGGACATGCGCAGGTATCGCAGCGGCAGCGTGTACTGCCGTCCGGTCGTCGATCCGTTGTACGTCAACAGGAGCAGGCGACGACTGAGCACGCGGTGGAACGGCGAGCGCAGGATGAGTTTGATGATCCCGTTGAAGCGGCTCAGGTGCCGCAGGGCCTTGTTGCGTTGGGGGTCGACTCGATCGGCGGTACTCGCCTCAGTGTTGTCCACAGTGAGCCCTTCGCTAGCGTGCGTCCCGGCGACCGGTAATCGATCACCTACGGCCCTTCCAGGATATCGACTGACGTGCGGGATTCGCCACCGCGAGACACTTCAAGAATGGCGGGCTTCGGATCTCACGGCGACGGCGCCGTGGGGAGGGAGTCGGGGNCGCGTGGTGCTGCGGCCCCGACGGGATTCACGATTGCAGATCTTGCAACGCTTCCACGATTGCTTGCTGGTTCTGCTGTTCCGCGTACTCGATCAACACGTCATGCAGTCCGGAGCGCGCCACCGGATCGACCTCAGTCCATAGCCGCGCCACGACATCGGCGACGCTCATCGGCTGGTACGCGTCCCCGAGGACCTCGCCTGAATGACAGAGCACGTTCGACACTTGAACGAAGGTCTCCGCGACGGTCCTGAGGGTCGGGATCTCCTTTTCCGCGAGTTGATGGGCCGAAATCTCATCGGAGTGGTTCAACCACCATGCCGTCGCCTGCAACGGATCGCGCAGAAGCCCGACCAGTCGCTGGATCTCTTCTTGTTCACGTTCCCAGCGCCAATCGCCGAACTTCGCGAATACCGTGGACTCCTCGTAATCTCGAACGAGGGCTTCCAGGTTCCCCGGCACGGTCACCTTCACCTGTGTGGCCCGGGCATGAACGTCCGGGTTGGAGGTGCGTCGGACGGCGTCGAGCTCGATTTCCAAGAGACCCGCCAGTTGGTCGATATCAGCCGGCGACATGCTCTCGCTTATCGCAGAGGCCCGCTGCCGTACCGATTCGGTGGCGAGAACTCGTGGGTCAGCGCGCTTGGGCGTTCCCACCACGATGCGATATCGAATGACGGCGCTGAGGTCGAACGGCAGTCCGTCGTACTTGCTGGGCACTCGGAGTCGGGTCGGATTGGTTTCATCGTCACCGCCGCTCTCGTACTCCTGATGTCGCGGCATCTGCGGGGGCGGCATCGGATACTCGACGCGTAGCGGCCGGGAACGCCGGAACAGTCGACAGATTCTCATGCGGAGACCTCCTGACCTGGGTGCCGTAGGACGGGCGGTCCGCATTCGCGGATGGCAGTGAGTGCCCGAGTGAGACGCTCCCGTTCGACCGGAGATGGAACGGCGGAGAGGCATTGCTTGAGCGCATGGCAAAGGACGTCATAGCGCCGTTGACTATCCCCAATAGATCCGGCGAGGTTGACGATCAACCGTTGTTGCTCTCCGCCGGAATCGCCAGCAGCCAGCAGAACCGCGCCGACCACGCCCTGGACGTCGATGTCAAGCACGTCGATGAGTTGTCGCCACAGGAGTCGGCCGTTCTGAAGTTTGACAAGATCGGCGATGGATTCAGGTTCCATCGCCAGCCTGGCGAGTGCGTCCTTGGCGCGTTCGGGCGCCCTAGCGTCGCCCTTGGCCCACGTGGACATGACCGCCGCGAGTTCCGCGAAGCCGATGCGATCCGCGATCGACCGCAGCGCCTCCGCCGCAGCCGCGCGAACCTTCACTTCGTCACCGCGCATGAGGTGTTTGAGCCGAGTGAGTGCGTTGTGCGGGTATCGCTGTCCGAACTCGCCGGCACAGATCTTCGCGACCACATACTGCCGGTCGACGTTTCCGTCATGCGCCCACTGCCAGAGCAGGCGCCGAACCCGACGGCCCAAGGCGTCATGAATCGCGGCACGGCCGAGGAAGCGCACTGCGGCGTCTCGTCGTCGATCTCGAATGTGAGACGGCGGCCCCTCCTCCGCGGCGAAGGTCCGCACCAGAGGATTGCCGAGATCCGTCACGGTGTCCGGTTCCCGCACGCACAACCCGATGAACGCGTCGACGGTCGTGTCGAGATCGTAGAAATCGGTTTGGTCGACGAGCCGAATCCACCAGTGGAGCAACAGTTTCCGCAGCCTCGGGAAGGTCTGCCATACGTATGGCAGCAGTGCGGTCGCGTAGCCCGGACGGTTGAACTCGCCGCTGCCTGGATCGAAGCCGCTCGACCGCAGCGGCTTCAATCGGATGTACGGGCTCTCCTGCAGCAGCGGATGCACCGGTTCGGTGTCCAGTTTCGCGAGCTCGTGTAGAGCGTCTGCTGCGGCTGTGATGACGCCGGGTTCGCAGCCTTGATACACGGCGGCTCCAAGGTAGAGGCAGCGGCGCAAAGCGTCCGGCCTCGCCCCGATCTCTTCGTCAAGCTGAACGCGCCAGTCGTCGCTGACATCGCGCAGCGCGGCAACCAGGGCGCTTACGCTGGGGCTGTCGGTGCTCAAGCTGATCGCTGATCTGGCGAGCCTGGCCGCTCTGGGCGGACGAGCCTCACGAAACCGTTCCGCCATCACGTCATCGGCCAGCACATAGTCGACGATAGATGGATCCAGTCGACCCATGGTGTGACGGCGAAAGACCTGTTCGCCCTCTGGGCCAACGAGTTCGCGAAGTGCGCCGGGTACAGCCTTGGCGAACTCGACGACCGAGGCCGGTTGAATGAGGACAACGAGATAGCTGTCCGCATCAACGAGCGCTGGGAAGATAATCCCCAGTTCGCCGCACACCCCGGTGACGACGTTCCTGTCCTCCTCGGTGAGATCGACGATGAGGGCGGTATCGGTGTGGGCGGCGACGGCGTCGCCGAGTTTGATTTCGTTGGATTCGAGGATCACCCGCGCGGCACGCAGGCTCGAGGGCGCCTGACCAGTCTCGATCAAGTGGTGCACCAGGTATCGAGCTGTCGTCCGCTGACCGGATTTCGGCCGACTGGACAACACGATCAACCGCTCGCGAGCGAGTACGGAGACGAGCGCGTCGGTATCCGCAGGTGGGACCGTGGTCTCGGCCTCGGCCGCAAGCGCCTCACGGTTTCGCCAGTCGGCGCGCAACCGATTGGGTTCGGTTGGCTTGCTTCCGAAGTAGTTGTGATTGTGAACATCGCGGGACGCTGTTTGGGTCGTCTGGTTGATGTCACGACCGGCGCTCGATCCGTCGACGGCGTTGCTGTCGGTGCCCGCCCTCGGCTGCGGAGCGGGTGCCGATACCGGACCGGGAATGGGCTCCGCCACGGACAGACGTCGGATCAACAAACGTTCCGGACCTGGATTGGCCTCGTGGTTGTCGGCGTTCATCAGGAATCACCCGCTTCGGGGCCGAAGAACCGGCCATGGTGGCCGCGCTGGTTCGTGCTGGCGTACTTGTCGCCGTGGACGACGTCAGAGCTCTGGTTGAGATCCCTTCCGACGTCGGTGTGAGAGACGCTGTTGTGGGAACCGTGATCGTTGACGGTGGTCGAGTTGTCCTGGTCCCGACCAACAGCGGTCACATCACCGCCAGCATGACCGACGTTGACCGCCGCCCCGGTCGAATCCGAGATGGACTGGCTCGGAACGGCGGGCGTCGGATCCGAAATTTCGGCCGGTGTGTCCGACTCCGTCGGCGTAGGAAGGTCGGAAGTCGGCTGTACGCCCAGCAGGCCGTGGCGCAGGAGGTCTCCCGACATGGTGGGGACGTGCAGGTAGGCCGTCCCGCAGAAGTCCTTGGCTTCGATCGCAACCGGCGTCGCGACGAACTCCTCCTCGAAGCGCGCGGCGTATCCAGTGCGAACCGCTTTCGCCATCACGCTTTCGGACAACGCCGCGACCAGGCATGTCGCGTCCGGATTGGACCGCTTCAGCAGCACTCGCAGGGCCTCGCAGTCGACGAGTCGGTGCGTGTCGATCATGGTCACCCCGGGAGGCCCGTCCAGCCGAAGATCCTCGATCATGTCAACCGGACCGGTGTTGAGACTCATTCGCAGCCGCAACCGGATGCCCTCACCCCGCAGGCGGTCGTTGAGTTCGCGCAGTTCGGCTTGGAGCGCGTACATGTAGCTGTTGACGACGAACGGCAGCATGCTCTCGTCGATGCCTACGATGTATCCGTCGCCTGTGGAGTCCGGGAAGCGCCGATCGCTCCACAGCTCCGGCGCGCCGCAGGCGTTGGCGGCGCTTTCCAGAACACTGGGGATCTCTCCGACGAGACGACGCTGTTGCACGTCGTTGTACTTGCTGAAGCCTTCGGCGTCGACCACCATGATGCCCATGCTCGGCGGCAGGTGTCGGACCTTACCCATGGCGAAGTTCATATTCGTCTCCTGTGTTGTGTCGAAGCCGTCATCGCGGCTTCGGGAAGTGCGGACACGACAATGCTCAGTCGACGGACAGTTACGAACTGGGAAAGATTTCCCACATAAGGACATGATGACGATCACATTCCGCTGGGGAGGATCGCGGCGATGCGCTCTAGATCGCGAATGTCTACTTTTGATCGTCTAATGGTGATCAATCCTTCGGCCTTCCAGTCGGACAGGACCGTTCCCACCGTCCGCCTCGACAGGCCGAACGACTCGGCGAGCTCCTCCTGCGTCATCGGCACGACAGGTGAGCCACCACCCGCCTCCGCCATGGCGACGAACAACGACGCGAGCTTGCGGGCTGGGGGCTGATTGGCAAGGCGCCACGTCCGGCTGCACGCCTGCCGAAAGCGATCCGCCCAGTAGTTCCACAGCATCGGCATCCACCCGAACTCCGTGGCCAAGCCGGTGAACTCATTGAACGGGATGATCCGCACGGTGAGCCGTTCCAAAGCCCACACCGTCGCAGTCCTCGGCTCGTTGTCGGCACAGGCGACCTCCCCCACCAGGTCACCGGCACCGCGAATGGACAGCAGTGCCTCAGTCCCATCCGGAGCCGCGTACGTCACCTTCGCCCGCCCGGAGAGCAGCAACACGACACTCGAGCCCGCGTCGCCCTGCCGCAGTACCGGTTCGCGAGGTTGGAAAGTCTTGCCATGGCCGACAGTCCGCAGCGTCGCCCACTGGGAGGGGGTCGCGAAGGTGCGGATTCCTCGGTGGGTTGTGGGATCGTTACCGATATTCTCCATTGTTCTTTTCTAGTCGATAGCCTCATACCGTGAGTGATGGCAATGTGGAGACAAACGACGTGGTGGAGCGCGAGCGATCAACGTGGGCGGGGAAGGCGGACTTCGCGGGGATCTACACGGCCCCCGACCCCCGGCCGTACTACGCCGCGCTGAGAGAGCTCGACTACCGGCTTCCCGAGCACTCCGTGGCGGCGTTTCGCCGCGTCATCGCCGCGATGCCGGAGGACCACGTCGTCATCGCGGACGTGTGCTGCTCCTACGGCGTGAACGCGACGATTCTCCGTCACGCACTGTCGCTATCCGATGTGTACCAATACTTCGCGCGGCCGGTCGCCGACGACGCGCTCGCCGTCGATCGTTCCTTCTTCATCGCGAACCGGGATTCGGGGGCGCCGTCGATGATCGGTGTCGACTCCTCGGGCCCGGCGATCGACTACGCGGTGCGAACCAGCCTCATCGACGAGGGCTTCGCCGAGAACCTGGAGATGGACGAGCCGAGCCCCGGTCTCGTCGCCGCGCTCGAGGATTGTCGGCTGATCACGGTCAGCGGTGGCATCGGGTACATCTCGCCGCTGACGCTGACCCGCCTCGTCGAGGTGATGCCGCGTCCGCCGTGGATCGCGGTGACGGTGCTGCGTCAGGTGCCCTATCAACCGTTCATCGACGCCTTCGCGGAGTACGGCCTCACGACGCGACGCCTGGGTCGACCATTCCGGCAACGCCGCTTCGCCGACAACGCCGAGCGGGACGCCGCGGTCGCCCGGTTGGAGGAGCTGGGTCGCGACCCGAATCCGGACGACGGCTACTACTACGCCGAGTGCTTCGTGTCTCAGCCGCTCGAAGCGGAGGGTGACGCACCGACGCGAGACTAAGGCCCGCCGCGTGACGTCCAGGCGGCACCTCGTGGCGTTGTCGGCGGCGGCCGCGCCCCGCTCCGGCGCGCCAGAAGCGTCGAGAACACCGGAGCACTCCGCCGTGCGAACGTTCCGCCTAGCCTGCGCACACCGGGAGAGTAGTGAACGCACCCCCGGCGGGGTGAGGATCGGAACGCGGCGCACAATCCGAACTCCGAATCGAAACTGGAGGAATCGTGATCACGCCCCCACCCCGCCGTGTCGCCAACGACCTGACCGAAGCCGAGTTCATCGCGTGGTACGGGCCGTGGAACCCCATGTCGATACCGGAGATCGTCGAGCTGATGTCGGGCTCGCCGGTGCGGTGGTGGATCGCGGGTGGCTGGGCGATCGAGTTGGAGACCGGGATCTCGCGCGACCACGACGATGTCGATCTGGCGATCAACGCCGATGACCTGGCAGCGTTCCGAACGACCGTGCCGGACCTGCACCTGTGGGAGGCGCACTCGGGCAGCCTGACGCCTCTGCTGCCCGGAAACGAACTTCAGGAGGGTCGAGAGCAGTTGTGGGCTCGCGCCGGCGCGACGGAGCCGTGGCGCCTCGACCTCCTATTGTCCCCAGTGGATGGCCAGGAGTGGGTGTTCAAGCGCGACCACGCCATCCGCATGCCGCTCGACCAGGCGCTGCGGACGACGGCGGACGGCGTTTCGTACCTCGCACCGCACATCGTGCTCCTCTACAAGGCGCGGCTGCTGCGCGACAAGGACCGCGCCGACTTCGCCGTCGCCGTGCCGCGGCTCGATGCCGACGAACGGGCGTGGCTCGCCGACGCGTTGACGCGGCACCTCGGTGACCACGAGTGGATCGACGCTCTGGGCTGACCAACGACAAGCCACCGCCGGTGCCCCGTGCGGAGACCGAACGCGGCGGGACAGGGGCTTATCCGGGCAGCGACCAAGATCACGGCGGCGAAGCCTTGGAGAAACGACGGGTAGGGCTTTGGCTGGGTTTCGACCCCTCGTGAAACCAGCCCGTCAGGAGCGCCCGTGTCCGCCGTCGGCACCCCTCGCCTCGCCGCGCCCGCAACGCGCGGCGTTGTGCTCATCGTCATCGCGTCGTTGTTCTTCGGCGTTTCCGGGCCGCTCGCGAAGGGCCTCATCAACGCGGGACTGACGCCGGTGGAGGCGACGTGGCTGCGCATCGCGGGCACGGCGGTACTGATGGGAATCGCGGCCATCGGTCCACTGCGAGTTGCCCGGAGGCTGCCGTGGTGGGAGTTGGTGGCGTTCGGGCTGGCGGCGGTGGCGGGCGTTCAGGTTTTCTACTTCGTCGCCGTGTCACGGCTGCCGGTCGGCATCGCGTTGCTGCTGGAGTTCACGGGGCCGATCCTCGTTGTCGCGTGGATCGCGCTCGTCCGCCGGACTCGGCTGCCGAAGTCGGCCGTCATCGGTTCGCTCGTGAGCCTCGCCGGTCTCGCGATCGTCGTCCAGGTGTGGACTGGCGTGCGGCTGGACACCTTGGGTTTGGTGGCCGGTGCCGCCGCTGCCGCATGCCAGGCCGGTTATTTCCTCGTCGGAGAACGCCTGACGGGGAAGGTCGACACGCGGGTGATGCTCGCTGTCGGGTTCGGGGTGGCGGCGGTGGCGTTGCTGCCGTTGGCGCGCCCGTGGTCCCTGGACTGGGCGGTGCTCACGGAGTCGGCGTCGTTGGGTGGCTGGTCGACGAGCGCGGGCATGTTGGCGGCGATGTTGATCGGGGCGACGGCGTTGGCTTACGCGGCGGGGATTCCGGCGTTGCGGTTGTTGTCGGCGCCGGTCGCGGGGGCGATGGCGTATCTGGAGGTCGTCGTCGCGACGGTGGTGGCGTGGTTGGCGTTGAGCGAGACGCTGTCGACGGCGCAGGTGGTCGGTGGAGTCGTCGTCCTGGTCGGGGTGTATCTCGCACAGCGGTCGGTGACGGCGCCGAAGCCGGTGGCGCCTGTGGTCGACGACGATCACAGTGTCGTCTCAGGTGCCATCGGGTAGCGTTCCGCGACTTCGTTTGTGGAAAGGGGTGAGGTCGTGGCGGTGGCGCAAGCGGTATCGGGGCGGGCCGACCGTGTCCGGCGGCCGGCGGTGTTGGGGGCGGCGGCCGTGACGGCGGCGGCGGTAATCGTGCTCGTCCTAGACGTATACACACTGGACTGGCCGTTGAGTCCGGCGACGCGGACGATCAGCGAGTACGTGTTCGGGCGCCTGCGGTGGCCCTTCTACGCGTCGGCGTTGCTGTTGGCGGGTGGGTCTTTGCTGGTGTTGACGGCGGCGATGCGGTCGGGCTTGGCGCGCTGGGGCTCGGCCGCGTCGGTGGCGATGCTCGTGTGGTGTTTCGGCCTGGTCGCGGTGGTGTTCTTCGAGAAGCACGACTGGTCGGTGGGGCCGTCGATCTCCGGCTATGTGCATCAGGCGGGGAGTCTCGCGGCGTTCCTGGCGATGCCGATCGCCGGGTTGTCGCTGGGTCGGGCGGCCCGTGGGGACGGGG
>NZ_CBCRZX010000050.1:29356-31553 GCF_965137155.1 Stackebrandtia soli | reverse complement strand
GTGCGGGGGCGGCGGGCGTGGCGGGCGATGGCGTAGGGTACGCGCATGCCCATCCGCGACGTCGCCGCCACGGTGGTCACCGCTCCCCTGCACACCGAGTTCGTCACCGCACTGCGCCGGACGAGCCAGATCGAATCGGTGATCGTCGAAGTCACCGATGACGAAGGTCGGGTCGGGCGCGGTGAGGCCCCGCAAACGTGGCGCATCACCGGCCAATCGCTCGCCGGCGCGCAGGCGTGCCTCAACGGTCCACTGCGGGACGCCGTGCTCGGTCTCGATCCCGATGACGTCAACGCGACTCTCGACGCCGCCGACGCGGCGGTCGTCGGCAACAGCGCCGCGAAGGCCGCCCTGGACGTCGCGGTGCACGATCTGGCGGCTCAGCGGCTCGGCGTATCCCTCACACGTTTTCTCGGCGGCACGACCCTGAGCGTCGCCACGGACGTGACACTGCCCGCGGGTGACGTCGACGAGCTGACCGCCGCCGCGTCCGCGCGCGTCGCGGAGGGGTTCACGGTCTTGAAGGTCAAGGTCGGTTTGGACCCGGCCGGTGACCTCGAACGCTTGCGGGCGATCCGCGCGGCGGTCGGTGACGCCGTCACGCTGCGGCTCGACGCGAATCAGGGTTGGTCGGCGAAGCAGGCCGTGCGCATCATCCGGGGAATGGAGGACGCCGGGCTGGACGTCGACCTGGTGGAGCAGCCGACCCCGGCGCGTGACCTGTCGGGTCTGGCGGAGGTGACGCGGGCGGTGTCGACGACGATCCTCGCCGACGAGTCCGTCCACACGGTCGACGATCTCCTGGCGGTCATCGCCACTCGCGCCGCCGACGCGGTCAACGTCAAACTCGCCAAGTGCGGCGGGCTGCGGGCGGGACGGGATCTCTTGAGACTGGCGGCATCCCAGGGCATGGGATACACCGTTGGATCCATGATGGAAGGTAGGATCGGGGTCGCCGCCGCGGCCAGTCTCGCGTCGGCCGTCGGCACCAGCACCGTCGCCGACCTCGACGCGGCCTGGTGGCTCGCCGACTCCGACCCGGCACTGACCTATCGGGACGGAATCATCCACTTGGATTCCGGCCCAGGACTACGTTCGATAACCTTTTCGCCCCAAACGCGACACGAACGACGCAGCGGGACCGAAACCAACGCATGATGGTGGCCATCGTCGCGGCGTCGACACAACCTCACACCAGCACGCCTTACCCCCAAGGAGGGCAATCGTGACCTTGGAAGCCGGTCAGCGGGCACTCGCGGCGGCATCGGCCGTCACGCTCTGGACGTCGGCGAAAGCCCCAAGGGACAGCGACCGGCTGTCACTCGGGACTCCCGCCGCGATCCGCGAATGGGTCTCCGGAATGACCCGCGAAAGTCGCGTCGACGGACTCGTCGACCGCACGCTCACTCAGATTCCGCTCGGCGACGAGGTGACCATCACCGAGATCGAGGACGGCTGGGCGCGCGTCATCGTCGCAGGGCAGCCGTCAAGCCTTGACGATCAGGGTTACCCGGGTTGGGTTCCGTTGGCTCAGTTGACAACCCAGGTACCGACTCCCGAAGGCGTCGAGCACATCGTCTCGGCGACGGCGACGACCGTCCGGGACGAGCCCGGCGGTGACGTCACGATCCCCGGGGTCACGCTCGGGACGCGGCTGACCGTCGTCGGCGACGCGTATCGCGGCTGGGCGAACGTGGTCCTGCCCGGGCCGCAGCCGACCGGCTGGGTGCGTCTGCACGACCTCGTCACCGCGCCGACCGGCACCGTCTCGGCGGTGTCCGGCCGACTCGACATCATCGCCACCGCACAGCAGCTCCTCGACGTGCCGTACGTCTGGGGTGGTCTCACCGCTTACGGACTCGACTGCTCGGGCCTGGTCTACCTGGCCTACCGGCAGCTCGGCATGACCCTGCCGCGCGACGCGCACGACCAGGCGACCGCGACGACACCGATCACCCTGGGCGAGGAAAAGCCGGGTGACCTGTACTTCTTCGCGCACAAGGGAAAGCAGATCCACCACATCGGCATCGCCGCCAGCCCGGACGACGCGGGAAGGCCGACGATGATCCACGCCGCCGGGAACTACGGGAAGGTCGTCCAGGAGACGATTCCCGCCGATCGGCTCGAAACCCTCGTCGCCGTACACCGCGTGTTCGACGACGAGTGACCACGCGACCCACACGACGGCGCCCCGGAC
>NZ_CBCRZX010000050.1:0-29346 GCF_965137155.1 Stackebrandtia soli | reverse complement strand
GACCGTTTCGCGGTCCGGGGCGCCGTCGTTCTCAGGTCAACGGGAGTCGCGTCGCCGTGTCGCCGAATCGTCCTCCACGGACTTCTTCGACACGTCATCCGACGACGAGTCCACATCGCTGGTTCCGGTGTCGCCGGAGTCGGTCGCCGAGTCCTCGGACGAACCCTCCACGGCCTCGGACTTCTCGGGCGCGCTCGGTGCCTTGAGGGGCTTCTTGAGCAGGCTCGCGACGGTCGCGACCGCCAGGATCGACACGATCACGATCAACGACACCCAGGTCGGGATGTCCGGGATGCCCGGCACCGGCTGTCCGCCGTTGATGAACGGAACGTTGTTGTCGTGCAAGGCGTGCAAGAACAGCTTCACACCGATGAACGCCAGCACGGCCGCCAGACCGTACGACAGGTAGACAAGCCGCTGAAGCAGCCCGCCCAGCAGGAAGTACAGCTGCCGGAGACCCATCAGGGCGAACACGTTGGCCGTGAACACCAGGTACGCCTCCTGAGTCAGTCCGAAGATCGCCGGGATCGAGTCGACCGCGAACATCAGGTCGGTGGTACCGATCGCGATCATCACGATGAGCATCGGCGTCACCATCCGGACGCCGTTGACCTTCGTCGTGATCCGGCCGTCGCCGTAGTCGCGGGTCACGGGGATGACGCGACGGCTCCAGCGAATGACGGCGTTCTCGTTGTAGTCGTCCTCGTCCTCGCCGCTCGTGCGGATCATGTGAATCGCGGTGTAGATCAGGAACGCGCCGAACACGAAGAAGATCCAGACGAAGCGCTCGACGAGCGCCGCGCCGACGGCGATGAAGATGGCCCGCAGGATCAAGGCGGTGATGATCCCGACCATCAGGACCTTCTGCTGGAACATCCGGGGAACCGCGAAGCTGCTCATGATGATCAGGAATACGAACAGGTTGTCGACCGACAGGCTGTACTCGGTGATCCAGCCAGCGTAGAACTGACTCGCGTAGTCGAAGCCGGACGTCACCCATACGCCTACTCCGAAGAGGACCGCCAATCCGATGTAGAACGAGACCCACAGGGTCGATTCCTTGGTCGACGGTTCATGGGGGCGCCGGCCGACGATCAGCAGGTCGACCGCGAGCAGCAGGCACACGGCGAAGACCGTGACGAGCCACACCCACAATGGAATATCCACGTAATTTCAAGCCTTCCGGGTAACACATCACAAGTGGTGATACCGGAAGGTCTCTCCCGTCGCCCCCGCCTGCGGGTTCACGGCGGAAACGACCGTCACGGCCGGGTGAGTGGCGTCCCCCAACCCAGTTGGGAACCGCTCACCGTGCTGACGACCGTGACGAAGGGGGGATACTCCCCTCCCGTCGTACCCGACAATTGTGCCCTACCCGACCTGGGAATGTCCCCACCGGAGGGCATCTACTCACCCCCAAACCCATCGATACCGACTAATTCGGGGGATTTGGCGACAAATCACCAGAAGCCACGCGACGATCCGTCATCGAGCCACGACGGCGACCGCGATCGGAGCGACGCCGCGTGACGACGCGAGCGCACGCGTCATCGAGGCATCGTCATTGGGCCCCCGCCTCGTCGAATTGACGCAGCTCGCGCTTCAACTCGTGAATCTCGTCACGGTAGCGCGCGGCGACCTCGAACTGAAGGTCTCGGGCGGCCGCCAGCATCTGGTCGTTGAGCTGCACGATCATGTCCTCCAGCTCCTGACGCGGGGCGCCCTTGCCGGCACCGACGATCGCGCCCGACTTGCTGCGCAGCTGCGGCACGGGCGCCTTGCCCCTGCTCTGACTACGACCCGACCCACCGACCAACAGCTCGGCGTCGTCGGCCTCGGCGTAGATGTCGTCGAGGATGTCTCCGATGCGTTTGCGCAGCGGCTGGGGATCGATGCCGTGCGCGCGGTTGTGCGCGACCTGCTTCTCGCGGCGCCGGTCCGTCTCGTCGATGGCGCGACGCATCGAATCGGTCATCTTGTCGGCGTACATGATGACTTCGCCGGAGACGTTGCGCGCGGCACGACCGATCGTCTGGATGAGTGACGTCCCCGAGCGCAGGAAGCCCTCCTTGTCCGCGTCGAGGATCGCCACCAGGGAAACCTCGGGCAGGTCGAGGCCCTCCCGCAGCAGGTTGATGCCGACGAGGACGTCGTACTCGCCCGAACGCAGCTCCCGCAACAACTCCACCCGACGCAGAGTGTCCACTTCAGAGTGGAGGTAGCGGACCCGGATCTCGTTGTCCAGGAAGTAGTCCGTCAGGTCCTCCGCCATCTTCTTCGTCAACGTCGTGACGAGGACCCGCTCGTCCTTGGCGACCCGCTCGCGGATCTCGTACATGAGGTCGTCGATCTGGCCCTTCGTCGGACGCACCACGACCTGCGGATCGACCAGGCCCGTCGGCCGGATCACCTGCTCCGCGAACTCACCGTTCGACTGCTCCAGCTCCCACTTGCCGGGCGTCGCCGACATGTACACCGTCTGCCCGACGCGCTCGCGGAACTCATCGAACCGCAACGGACGGTTGTCCATCGCGCTCGGTAGCCGGAAACCGTGATCGACCAGGGTGCGCTTGCGAGCCGCGTCCCCCTCGTACATGCCGCCGATCTGCGGGACCGACACGTGCGACTCGTCAATGATCGTCAGGAAGTCGTCCGGGAAGTAGTCGAGGAGACAGTGCGGAGCGCTACCGGAGGGACGCCCGTCGATGTGGCGCGAATAGTTCTCGATGCCGGAGCACGAACCGATCTGCCGCATCATCTCCAGGTCGTAGGTGGTGCGCATCCGCAGCCGCTGCGCTTCGAGGAGCTTGCCCTGCCGCTCCAGTTCGCCCAAGCGCTCGGCGAGTTCCCCCTCGATCGCGCCGATCGCGCGTTCCATCCGCTCCGCGCCGGTCGCGTAGTGCGAGCCGGGGAAGATCAGCACCCGGTTCGTCTCGCGGACGATGTCACCCGTCAACGGATGCAGGTAGTACAGCCGGTCGATCTCGTCACCGAACATCTCGATGCGGATCGCCAGTTCCTCGTACGCGGGAATGATCTCGATCGTGTCGCCCCGGACCCGGAACGTGCCGCGAGTGAAGGCGGTGTCGTTACGCGAGTACTGGACGTCGACGAGCCGCCGAAGCAGTTCGTTGCGGTCGTGCTCCTGACCGACCGTGACGTCGATGGCCCCGAGGAGGTACTCCGCCGGCGTCGCCAGACCGTAGATCGCCGAGACCGTCGCCACCACGACGACGTCCCGGCGCGTCAGCAGGGAGTACGTCGCGCGGTGCCGCAGGCGTTCGACCTCGTCGTTGATCGACGAGTCCTTCTCGATGTAGGTGTCCGTCTGCGGGACGTACGCCTCCGGCTGGTAATAGTCGTAATAGGACACGAAGTACTCGACGGCGTTGTTCGGCAGCAGCTCCCGAAACTCCTTCGCCAGCTGCGCCGCGAGGGTCTTGTTGTGCGCCATGACCAAGGTCGGCCGCTGCAACCGCTCGATGAGCCACGTCGCCGTCGCGCTCTTACCGGTTCCGGTGGCGCCGAGCAGCACGATGTCACGTTCGCCGGACGTCACACGGCGCTCCAGGTCCGCGATCGCGGTCGGCTGGTCGCCCGAGGGCTGATAGTCGCTGATGACGGTGAAGGCACCGTCCTCGCGGGGAATGTCATCGGTGGTCACGACCCCAACCTAACCGGCGCCACCGACATTGGGCCCGGTACACCGGCCGCGTCCTCACGACGACACGACAACCCACCCCGGTACTCCCAGCGACGAACCGACACCTGAGTGCGTTTGGCTCGTTGGCATAAGCATGGGAAAAACCACCTCACGCGATACGACGCGGCGCGCCCTGGCCTGGGTGCTGTGCGCCGGGATGCTCCTCGGCTTGGCCTGGGCCGGATTCGGGTGCATGCCGAAGGACGCCCCGGCCCGCAAACTCACGGCGGCGGAGGCGAAGCGGCTCGCCGACGTCAGGGTCACCAACGCCGAAGCCGGGACGGTCGCGCTGGCGGTGCAACTGCCCGCCGACGCGGGAGGCGCGCACTGGGCCGGTCACGTGGACTGGGGCTCGCCCATGCTGCAGGCACACGTGACGAGCCCCGACACCGACGGAGCGCTCCTGCAGGCGATCCCCGGGCTCGTCGCGACCCGCGCCGACGTCAAGGCCGACGCCGACCCTCCGCGAGACGGCTGGGTGACGCGACGCACGTCCGGTGCCGAGAGCTCCCCCGACAATCTCGCGACCGACATCGTGACCTCGGCGATCCTGTCGTTGACGAGTCCCGAATCCGCCGACGTGACGGCACTGCGGACCCGCGCGATGTGGCTCGACGAGGGCGTCATCGACGGGGCACCCGTCGACGCGTTCCGCGCGCCGCTCCTACTCGGTCAGGTCACCTCCGAGACGGAGGGCTCCACCGACGCCCAGGCCGAAGCGGTGTTCTGGGTCGATGAGGACGCGCGGTTGCGTCGGATCCAGTTCAACCCCGGTTCGCAAAAGCTGGCGACGATCGACTTCCTGCTGGAGCGTTCGGACGACGTTACGCTGACACCCACCGACGTGCTCGGCGGGGCGGCCATCGATCCACGTGAGGTGACGACGGCGGAGGCGGAGCGCCTGTCAGGCCTGCGGCACGGCAACGCGGGCTTCAGCGGCGTCGTCAGCGTCGAGATCCCCACCGCCGACGACCAACTCACCCGCGCGACCGGCTACGTCGACTGGGCGGTGCCGATGGCCTACATCGCGGTCGACGCTCCCGGAGACGACGCCGACGGTCTGCGATACGCCACCTCGACGGGGGTCGCGGCGCGCACCGGTGCCGTCGACGACTCGCCGCCGGAGGCCATGCCCACCGACGGTTGGGCGGGCCGGACCTGGGCGGCGGGCGCGGAGGCGGGCGACCTCGACTCGATCGACCTGCTGTTGTACCGGCTGGTCGCGATGACCACGCCGGCTCCCGACGATCCCGGGGCCGTGGCGGGCGGCGCCGCGTGGCTGCGTGACGACCGCTTCGGAAAGGCGGACGTCACCGTGTACGAGCTGCGGTTGCCGGGCGACCCGGAGGCGAAGGCGGGTACGGCGCCGTTCCGATACTGGGTCGCCGAGGACGACCGGCTGCTCCGGATCGAGATGCGCACGGGGCAGCTCGGTCTGGCTCACGCCGACCTCACCTACGAGAAGATCCCGTTGATTCAGGCGCCGTACGAGGTCACGGCGCTCCTCATCTGACGGTCACCCCGACGCCGGGTCCGTCACCCCCATCCGGAGGTGGCGGCCCAGTGTTCGGCGGCGGGCAACATCTCGGAGACGATCGGTTCCTTCGCGGCGGCGTAGGCGCTGGCGTTGGGGGCTTCGGCGGCGAGCCGCCGTTTCGCGTCCGCGTACCGCTCGCGAACGGCGGCGTCGGTTCGCAGCCAGTCTCGGAAGAGCAGCGACAGGCGAGCGGCCGGGCTCGCCGCGGGGCGGAGGTGTATGTGGCAGATCTGGCCGGGGTCCGTCCCGCCATGGAGACGCTTGCGCCATCGGGCGGGATCGTCGTCGGCGGGGAAGGGCGTGTCCGCGGTATCGGACGACAACGGAAAACCGTTGTCCGCCAATGGTTCCGCGACGTCAAGAAGGTCGGACGCCTCGGACAGGATGACCTGGACGTCGATGACGTCCTTCCCGAGCAGGCCCGGCACCGACGTCGATCCGATGTGATCGATCCGGACCGCCCGGTCGTCGAGTACGCGCAACAGCCGCGCCTCGATCCTGCGGTACGCCGCGGCCCACGTCGGCTGATACTCCACGAGCGCGAGCTCTTCGGGGCGTTTCACCGGGGTACGGTGCCGTTTGTTGTGCTCGAACGGGAGCAGGCGCTCCATCCACAGTCGCTCCACCGCGGTCTCGAGTTCGACCGGGCCGCCGGAGTTGTCGATGATGGCGTCGGCGACCGCGTCGCGAACGGCGTCGGGAGCCTGGGCGGCGATCCTGGCGGCGGCGTCCTCCGCGTTCATTCCCCTCCCCGCGAGGCGCGCCACCCGCGTCGGCTGATCCGCGGCGACCACGATGACGAGATCGAAGGTCGGCGCGAGCCCCACCTCCGCCAGCAACGGCACGTCGTTGACGACGATCGCGTCCGATGGCGCCGTCGCGAACCGTCGCTCCGCCTCCGCGCGCACCAACGGGTGAATGATCCCCTCCAGACGGCGACGTGCCTCCGGATCGGCGAACACGAGCCGCGCCATCGCGGCCCGATCGAGGCCGCCGTCCGCGCCAAGCACGTCCGCGCCGAAAACGTCGGAGACGGCACCGATTCCGGGAGTGCCCGGCGCGATGACCTCCCGAGCCAAGACGTCGGAATCGACGATCACCGCGCCCCGCTCGGCCAGCAACGCCGTCACCGTGCTCTTGCCCGCCCCGATCCCACCGGTCAGTCCCACTCGCAACATGCACCCATTGTCGACCTTCGGGCAGACGTCACCCATCCCGGGGCTCTGCGACGATGAGTCACGACCCGACTCGACAGGAGCCACGACCATGCGCACGATCGGCCTTATCGGAGGGATGAGCTGGGAGTCCTCGGCCGTCTACTACCGACTGCTGAACGAACGGACCCGGCTGCGCCTCGGCGGCCACCACAACGCCCGCAGTCTGATGTACACGGTCGACTTCGCGGACATCGAACATCTGCAGCGGGCGGGAGACTGGGGGACGATGGGCGACGTCCTGGCCGACGCCGCCGACCGACTCACCGGTGCCGGGGCGGAGCTGGTCGCGTTGTGCACCAACACGATGCACCTCGTAGCGGACCGCATCACCGAGCGCGTCGACGTGCCGTTCGTCCACATAGTCGACGCCACCGCCGACGCCCTTCGAGCCGATGGTGTCGACACCGTCGGGCTTCTGGCCACCCGGTACACGATGGAACACGGCTTCTACGCCGAACGGATGCGCGAGCGCGGCGTCACGGTCGTCGTTCCCGGCGATGACGACCGAACGACGGTCCACGACGTCATCTACGAGGAGTTGACCCAGGGTGTCGTGACCGACGTGTCCCGCGACCGGTATCGCGGCGTGATCGAACGACTCGCCACGGCGGGCGCGAAAGGCGTCATCCTCGGCTGCACCGAGATCGGCCTTCTCATCGGCCCCGACGACGCGTCCCTGCCGGTCTACGACTCGGCGTCCATCCATGTCGACGCGATCCTCGACGCCGCCCGCGTCGAGCGTTGACGATCCCGATCCACACACGCCGGTGGCCCGGCCCCACCCCGTCAGGGGAAGGCCGGGCCACCGGATATCGCTATGCGACGCCGAAGACGTTAGTTTCCGGCGAGCTTCTCACGCAGCGCGGCGAGCGCCTCGTCAGCGGCGAGCGTGCCGACGGGACCAGAGTCGGCGGCCTGCTGCTGCGGCGCCTTCTTCTTGTCACCGCCACCAGTGGACTTGCGCTCACCGGGCTCGGCCGTGGCCGACTCGGCGGGCGGGTCCGCGATGACGCGCTCGGAGATCTGACGACCGTGCTCTTCCCAGCGGGCGCGAGCCTCGGCGTACTGACGCTCCCACTCTTCGCGGGCCTCGTCGTAGCCGTCGAGCCATTCGCCCGTGTCCGAGTCGAAGCCCTCCGGGTAGATGTAGTTGCCCTGGTCGTCGTACTGGGCGGCCATACCGTAGAGGGTCGGGTCGAACTGCTCCTCGTTCTCCACGTACGCCTCGTTGGCCTGCTTCAGCGACAACGAGATGCGGCGACGGTCCAAGTCGATGTCGATGACCTTGACCATGACGTCGCTGCCGACGCCGACGACCTGCTCCGGCACCTCGACGTGGCGTTCCGCCAGCTCCGAGATGTGGACCAGACCTTCGATGCCGTCCTCGACCCGAACAAACGCACCGAACGGAACCAGCTTGGTGACCTTGCCGGGCACGATCTGACCGATCGCGTGGGTGCGGGCGAACTGGCGCCACGGGTCTTCCTGCGTCGCCTTCAGCGACAACGAAACCCGCTCGCGCTCCATGTCGACGTCGAGAACCTCGACCTCGACTTCCTTGCCCACTTCGACGACCTCACCGGGGTGGTCGATGTGCTTCCACGACAGTTCGGAGACGTGCACCAGACCGTCGACCCCACCGAGGTCGACGAACGCGCCGAAGTTGACGATCGACGAGACGACACCCTTGCGAACCTGGCCCTTGGCGAGCTTGTTCAGGAACTCGGTGCGCACCTCGGACTGCGTCTGCTCCAGCCAGGACCGACGCGACAGAACCACGTTGTTGCGGTTCTTGTCGAGCTCGATGATCTTGGCTTCAAGCTCACGACCGACGTACGGCTGCAAGTCACGCACACGCCGCATTTCGACCAGCGAGGCGGGCAGGAAGCCACGGAGGCCGATGTCCAGGATGAGACCACCCTTGACGACCTCGATGACGGCACCGCGAACGACGCCGTCCTCTTCCTTGACCTTCTCGATCGTGCCCCAAGCGCGCTCGTACTGAGCACGCTTCTTCGACAGGATCAGACGGCCTTCCTTGTCTTCCTTCTGGAGGACAAGGGCCTCGACGTGGTCACCGGTAGAAACAACCTCGGCCGGGTCAACATCGTGCTTGATCGACAGCTCACGCGAGGGGATGACGCCCTCGGTCTTGTAGCCGATGTCGAGCAGGACTTCGTCCCGATCGACCTTGACGACAGTGCCCTCGACAATGTCGCCGTCATTGAAGTACTTAATGGTCTCGTCGATCGCCGCGAGGAGAGCTTCCTCGGTGTCGAGGTCGTCCGTGACCGTGTTGCCGCTCTCGGCGGCGGTGCTCGAGGTGGCCTCGATGCTGCTCGTCATGTGGGCTGGTGCTCCGGTAACTGATGGTCTCTCGTGCTTGTGTGCGGGACCTTTCGTCCTGCGTTGACAAGACGACGTAGACCTACTCCATGCCGAGGCCACAGGTTCCCACGATGCGTCGTCAAGACTACCGTGTTGGCTGGCCAGCGCGGTGACCCACCCGCCCTTACCTGCCGGTACCACCGCCGGTTCGCGACAAAGACCGACGAAAACGGACGACGAAGGGCACAGTCGAGCGAGGTGTGTTTTTCATCACTCCCTGTTTGCGGGGCGCCGAGGCCTCGTTCAGACCTCGGCGACCACGCGCATGTGGACTGTTTCTAGTGGGCGGCCGTGTCCCAATCCCGACCGAACCCGACCGAGACCTCCAACGGAACCGACAGCTGCGCCGCCTGGCCCATCTCGACGCGAACGAGCTTCTCCACGTCCGCCGCCTCGCCCGGCGCGATCTCTAGGACGAGCTCGTCGTGCACCTGGAGCAGGATGCGAGAACGGGCGCCCGTGGCGGCGAGACCGTTGCCGACCCGGAGCATCGCGAGTTTCATGATGTCGGCGGCACTGCCCTGGATCGGGGCGTTGAGCGCCGCGCGCTCGGCCATCTCGCGACGCTGACGGTTGTCGCTCGACAGGTCCGGCAGATAGCGACGACGGCCGAACATCGTCTCGGTGTACCCGACCTTCCGGGCCTCCGCGACGACGGTGTGCAGGTAATCGCGGACCCCGCCGAACCGCTCGAAGTACTCGTTCATGAGCTCACTGGCCTCGCTCGCCGAGATGCCGAGCTGTTGCGACAGACCGTACGCGGACAGGCCGTAGGCGAGCCCGTATGACATCGCCTTGATCCGACGACGCTGCTCGGCGTCCACACTGGCGGCCTCGACGCCGAAGACACGAGACGCCACCGTCGTGTGCAGATCCTCGCCGGCGGTGAACGCGTCGATGAGACCGGCGTCCTTCGACAGGTGCGCCATGATGCGCATCTCGATCTGGCTGTAGTCGCACGTCATCAACGTGTCGAAGCCTTCGCCAACGACGAAGCCGCGACGGATCTCGCGGCCCGCGTCGGTCCGCACCGGAATGTTCTGCAGGTTGGGATCCGATGAGGACAGACGCCCGGTCGCGGCGACGGTCTGATGGAACGTCGTGTGGATGCGCCCGTCGTCGCTGATCGACGCGAGCAGACCGTCGACCGTCTGCTTCAGCCTCTCCGAGTCGCGGTGCCGCAGGATCGCCTCCAGTACCGGGTGGCCCGTCTTCGCGTACAGGCCCGCGAGCGCCTCGGCGTCCGTGGTGTACCCGGTCTTGGTGCGCTTCGTCTTCGGCATGTCGAGCTGGTCGAACAGGATCTCCTGCAACTGCTTCGGAGACCGGAGGTTGAACTGCTGATCGACGGCGGCGTGGGCCGCCGTGACGGCTTCGGCGGACAGGGCGGCGAAACGCGTCTGGAGATTCGCCAGGTGGTCGGTGTCGGCGGCGATCCCGGTGACCTCGACGGCCGCCAGCAACGCCGCGACCGGAAGCTCCATACCAGACAAAAGTTCACACCCCGCCTGATCGCGGAGCTCGGTGTCGAGGCGATCCGCGAGGGTGCGGGTCGCCGTCGCCGCGTATCCCTGGGCCGCGGCCTGACGGCGGTGATTGTCGGGGTCCAGGTCGTCGAAGCCGGCGAGGACGGGTTGGTCCGTCTGGGCCTCGGCCGCCCCGAGTTCGACGCCGAGGTATCGAGAGGCGAGCGCCGGCAGCGCGTAGGAGCGAAGGTCGGGACGCAGCAGGTAGGCGGCGAGCGCGATGTCGCTGGTCAGCCCGCCGAGCTGCCAGCCGTGTGCGGCGGCGGCCCAGAGGAACGGCTTGACGTCGGGGATCGCCTTCGAGACGGTCGCGTCGGCGAGCCAGGCGCGCCACGCGGTGTCGTCGGTGGCGGACAGGTGCGCCGGGTCGAACCAGCATTCCTGTGTCGCGCTGGCGAGGCCCACACCGGTGATGGTGCCGCTGCCCGCGGCGAAGGCGCCGTCGACGACGATGCCGAAGCGTTCGCTGTTGGTGTTCTCCACGAGCCACGGCGCGAGCTGGTCCTCGCCGATGAGGGTGAATTCCGCGCCGGCCTGGATGTCGTTTCCGGAAGGCGGCGGCGGGGCGCCCAGCCGCCACTGGGGCAGCTGGCTGTTGAGCCGACCGCCGAGGACCTGGAACTCGAGCACGTCGAAGAGTTCGTCGACGACGGTCGCGTCCCAACCCTTCCAGTGCAGGTCCTCTACCGACTTCGTGAGCTCCACATCGGTCAGAAGACGGTTGAGCTGGTGGTTGCGCAGCACGTCGGAGAGGTGCGCGCGGAAGTTCTCCCCGGCCTTGCCCTTGATGGTGTCGGCGGCCGCGACGATCCCGTCGAGACCGTCGTGGGCGACGATCCACTTCGCTGCGGTCTTGGGGCCGACGCCCGGAACGCCGGGAAGGTTGTCGCTCTTCTCCCCCACGAGGGCCGCCAGGTCCCGGTATCGCCCGGGCGGGACGCCGTACTTCGTCTCGACGGCCGCGGGGGTCATGCGGGCGAGCTCGGAGACGCCCTTGACGGGGTACAGCACCGTGACCGTGTCGGTGACGAGTTGGAGCGCGTCGCGGTCGCCGGAGCAGATGAGCGTCTCGATGCCGTCGGCCTGGTGGGCGAGGGTGGCCAGAATGTCGTCGGCCTCGAAGCCGGGGGCGACGATCCAGGGGACACCGAGCCCGTCGAGGACCTGCTGGATCAGCGGTATCTGTGACTTGAACTCTTCCGGCGTGGCCGTGCGGCCGTCCTTGTACTCGGGGTACTGCTCCGTCCGGAACGACTCGCGCGACACATCGAAGGCGACCGCGATGTGGGTGGGTTGCTCGTCTCGGATGACGTTGATCAGCATCGACGTGAAGCCGTAGACGGCGTTCGTCGACTGTCCGGTCGTGGTGGAGAAGTTGTCGACCGGGAGGGCGAAGAACGCCCGATACGCCATGGAGTGACCGTCGATGAGCAGGAGCCGGGATTGAGATGTCGTCACCCGAAAAACTCTAGCGGCCACCACCGACAGCTCCGCGATGGCCGCGCGGCGGTGTCGGGAGGCCCGCGTGTCGCGGGCCTCCCGACACGGCGCGGTCAGGCGACGCCGAGGTAGGCGTCCTTGATCGAGTCGTCGGCGAGGAGCTCGGCGCCGGTTCCGGTCTTCGTGATGGAACCGGTTTCGAGGACGTAAGCCCGGTCGGAACGCTTGAGCGCCTGCTTGGCGTTCTGCTCGACCAGCAGCACCGTCGTGCCCTGCTGTCGGATCTCGGTGATGATCGAGAAGATCTGCTGGATGAGCATGGGCGCCAGGCCCATCGACGGCTCGTCCAAGAGCAGCAGCTTCGGTCGGGACATGAGCGATCGGCCCATCGCGAGCATCTGCTGCTCGCCGCCGGACATCGTGCCGGCGGCCTGCTTCAGACGTTCCTGCAAGCGCGGGAACAGATCGAGCACGCGCTCGAAGTCCTCCGTGATGGCGACGCGGTCGCGCCGGGCGTACGCACCGATGTTGAGGTTCTCGCGAACCGTCATCCCGGGGAAGACGCCTCTGCCCTCGGGCGACTGGCTGATGCCGGCCGTCACTCGGTCGTGCGCCTTCATCCGGCTGATGTCGTCGCCGTTGAACAGGACCCGACCGTGGACGGCGCGCAGGCCGGAGATGGCCCGCATGGTCGTGGTCTTACCGGCCCCGTTGGAGCCGATGAGGGACACGATCTCGCCTTCCTCGACCTTCAGGTTGATATCGCGAACCGCCTCGATTCGTCCGTAGTGGACGGAGACTTTCTCCAACTCAAGCATCGTCGTCATCGGGTTCTCCCAGGTAGGCGGCGATGACCTTCGGGTCCTCCCGGACCGACGTCGGGTCGCCGTCGGCGATCTTCTGGCCGAATTCGAGGACCACGATCCGCTCGGCGACACCCATGACCAGACGCATGTCGTGTTCGATGAGCAGGACGGTGTGGCCGCGATCGCGGATCCGTCGGATCAGTTCCTGAAGCTCGGCCTTCTCCGCGGGGTTGAAGCCGGCGGCGGGTTCGTCCAGGCACAGCAACTGCGGTCGGGTCGCCATCGCGCGAGCGATCTCGAGCCTCCGCTGGTGACCGTAGGACAGGTTCCGCGCGACTTCACCGGCGACACGTTCGAGGCCGACGAACTCGAGCAGATCCATCGCCAGTTCACGGCTCTCGCGCTCCTCGCGGCGATGCCGCGAGACGCCGAAGACCGGGGCGATGAACTTGCCGAACGGATTCGCGAACTCCCGATCGGCGGGCGTCGCCCGGTGCCGCGGGAACCGGAACAGCGCGCCGACGACGCTGGTCTTGGCGCGGGCGTCCGCGCCGACCAGGACATTCTCGAGCGCCGTCATCTCCGGGAACAGCCGGATCGACTGGAAGGTCCGGGCGATGCCGCGTTTGGTGATCTGGTGCGGTTTGCGCCCGGTGAGGCGCTGTCCGTTGAACAGCACCGCGCCGTTCGTCGGCTGGTACAGACCCGTCATGACGTTGAAGCAGGTCGTCTTGCCGGCGCCGTTCGGACCGATCAGGGCGAGGATCTCGCCTTCGTTGACGGTGAAACTGACGTCGTTGAGGGCCGTCAGACCGCCGAACTTCAGCGTGACGTGGTTGACGTCCAGCAGTGCCTTAGACAACGACGTTCACCTCCTTCGCCTCGGCCTTCATATCGGCCATCTCGGCGGCACGCCGCCGCGACGGGATCAGACCCTGCGGACGGAAGATCATGACGAGCACCAAGGCCAGACCGAACACCAGGAACCGCTCGTCCGCGATGAACCGCAGACGCTCCGGGATATAGGTGATCGTCACGGCTCCGACGATGACGCCGGCGGTGTTGCCCTGGCCGCCCATGACGACCATCGCCACGAACAGGATCGACATCAACAGCGGGAAGCTGTCGGCCGTCATCGAGCCTTCCTTGCTGGCGTACAGCGCGCCGGACAGACCGCCGACCGCCGCGCCGATGGCGAAGGCCCAGATCTTGAAGCGGAACGCGGGCACGCCCATCAGGCTCGCCGCGTCCTCGTCCTCGCGCACCGCGAGCCAGGATCGTCCGACGCGGCTGTTCTCCAGCTGCTTGACGCCGAGGATGCAGATGACGACCATCGTCAGACACAGCCAGTACATCGGCCGTGAGTCGAGGATCCCGAAGATCCGGGTCCCGTCGGGCCATTCGCCCGGCGGGCGCGGAATCTCATGGATACCGGCCTTGCCGTTGGTGACCGACACGTTCGTGGCGACGATGCGGATGATCTCACCGAAGCCGAGTGTCACGATCGCGAGATAGTCGCCCCGCAATCGCAGTGTCGGAAGCCCGAGGATCACGCCCGAGACCATCGCGAGTGCGATGGCGATCGGAATCAACATGAGCCACGGATACGCCGTCGCGACGTCCGATGTGGGCGATCCGAAGATGGCCACCGAGTACGCGCCGACGGCGAAGAATCCGATGTAGCCCAGGTCAAGCAGACCCGCCAGTCCGATCACGACGTTGAGGCCGACGGCCACGAGGACGTAGATCGCGGTCAGCACGAGCACGTCGTCGAAGGCCGAACCTTCGGCGGCGTAGTCGGTGCTGATCACGTTGATCGGCCACACACCGGCTTCGTTCAAGTCCGGCAGCGCGTAGATGAAGGCCAGGAACGCGAGGACGGTCGCCGTCCGCCACGCCCAGTGCAGGGACTGCCAACGACGCCGCATCGCGGCCAGGCCGTTGACCCGCTTCTCGTCCGCGCCGCGGAGCTTCGAGACGAATTGGTTCATGCCTTGGACCTCCCCAGGGATTCTCCGAGCAGACCTGTCGGACGGAACATCAGCACGATCACCAGAACGACGAACGCGACGACGTTGAGCCACTGGTTTCCGAAGAACCCGGCGCCCCACAACTCGACGAGACCGAGCGCGAACCCACCGAGCAGCGCGCCCCGCAGGTTACCGATCCCACCGAGGACGGCGGCGGTGAAAGCCTTGACACCCAAGAGGAAACCGACGTCGTACTGAATATTGCCGATCCTGAGGTTGTACAGGATCGCGGCGAGACCCGCCGCGACGCCACCGAGGAGGAAGGTCAGCATGAACACGCGGTTCTTGTTGACTCCCATGAGAGCGGCGGTATCGGGGTCCTGCGCCACGGCGCGGATGCCCATGCCCAGCCGAGAACGGTTGATGAACAGGTCCAACACAACGAGCATCAACAGCGCCGCGAGGATGATTCCGATGTCGAGATCGGTGAGTCGCAACGTCCCCATGAAACCGGTGTCCCAGTTGATGACGACATTAGGACTGACCAGGTTCGGCACTTTCCACTTGTTGTGGCCGGTCAGAACACCGACGGCCTGGGAGATGGCGAGCGACGCGCCGATCGCGGTGATGAGGAAGACGAGCCGGGGGGCGTTCTTGCGACGCAGGGGGCGATACGCGACCAGTTCCAAGGTCAGCGCGGTCGCACCGGAGGCGGCTATGGCCACGGCGGTCCCCAAGATGAGGAAGACCACCAACATCCCCAGTGAGGGGGCCGGGGTGGAGCCGGTCAATCCGAACAGTTCCCATGCCATGACCGAGGCGAACGCGCCGACCATGAACACTTCGGAGTGTGCGAAGTTGATCAACTTCAACACCCCGTATACCAATGTGTAGCCGAGCGCGATCAGTGCGTAGATGGCACCGAGGGTCAGACCGCCCGTCGTCAATTCCATGAAATGGGAACCCAGGTAATCCGAACGCTGGGCGAACCAATCCAGGAAGGCATTGAAGTTCACAAATCTACTCCGTTAGATCCGTCAAGGGGCGCGGACGACGCGCCGTCGCGCCGTCCGCGCCCCTTTGACTGACTGTCAACCGATACCTGGTTTAGGAACCGAGCTCGATCTGCTGAGCGGGAACGATGACTCCGTTCTCGACCTTGTACGCCCAAACGACGACGTCCTGAGACTCGCCCGTCTCGGTGAACTTGACGTTCTTGCTGGCGCCCGGCTTGTCGTAGGACTTGATGTACTCCAACATCGCCTCGCGGGTCTTCACGCCGTCCTTGATGCCGTCCAGGAAGACGTTCGCGGCGTCGAAGGCCTCGGCGCCGTAGGTGCCCGGAGCCTCGCCGATGATCTCCTCGAACTGAGCGGCGAAGTCACCTTCGGCCTGCTCACCGGGGATGCAGGGGCAGGTCAGGATGACGCCCTCGGCGGCGTCGCCCGCCGCGGTGATGAAGTTCTCGTCCTTCAGGCCGTCGGCGCCGACGAAGGTGGCTTCGACGCCACCCTTCTTCAGCTGGTCGGCCAGCGGGCCACCCTCGGCGTAGTAGCCACCGAAGAAGACCACGTCGGGCTTCTCGCTGGCGACGGCCGTCACGACGGCGCCGAAGTCGGTCTGCTTCGCCTCAACCTGGGCGTCGCCCTTGACAACGTCGCCGAGCGCCTTGCGAACCTCGTCCGCCAGGCCCTTTCCGTAGGGGCTGTTGTCGTCGATGACGAACACCGACTTGGGGTCCAGGACGTCCTTGATGTACGCGGCGGCGGCGGGACCCTGGGTCGCGTCGTTGCCGAGCGTGCGGTGGAAGGTCTTCCACCCCTTCTCGGACAGGGACGGGTCGGTCGCCGAACCGGAGATGATCGGCAGGCCAGCCTCTTCGAAGATCGGGAGCGCGGCGTGCGACTCACCCGAGAAACCGGGGCCGACGACGCCCAGAACGTTCTCCTGCTTGGCCAGGTTCTTGGCCACACCGGGCGCCTTGGTCTCAGTGCCCTCGGAGTCCGCCTCGACCAGACACACCTTGGCGTCGGGGTTCTCCTTGTTGTACAACTCGACGGCGGTCTTGGCGCCGTCACGCATCACAGTTCCGAGCCCGGCGTTGTCCCCGGTCAGGGCCCCCATCGAGCCAATGGCGAATTCACAGTCTTTCGCAGCATCGGCGGCGCCACCACCACATGCGGCTACCGTGCCAACAAGCGCCGCCGCCGTGGCCGCGGACGCCAGCACCCGCATTACTTTCCGATTCACGGTCATTGCCCTTCTCGCATAGCCGGACACAGTCCTTGACCATGTCGAACACGCATGGTTGCTAAGGACACAGGTGAGACCTATCACCCGCTGAGGCGGAACGGTATCCCATGGCAGAAGGGAATGAAAAGGGCCGAACGCGATTTTGCACGAACCGTTACCGTATTGAGTCCGTCGTCACATAGAGCAACTATGGACTCAAATCCGTCACTGTTCTGCGGCTGTATCCTGCGTCGTTGATTCCTCAATGATCCGGTTCGCGACCTGCTTCATCGACAACCGGTGATCCATCGCAGCCCGCTGAATCCAACGGAAAGCGTCCGGTTCGCTCATCCCATAACGCGTCATCAACAAGCCCTTCGCACGATCGACGAGCTTGCGAATCTCCAAGCGCTCGGAGAGGTTCTCCACTTCGCGCTCCAACGCGGTCATCTCCGCGAAACGCGCGAGTGACAACTCGATCGCAGGAACAAGATCACTCTTTTGGAAAGGCTTGACCAAATAGGCCATCGCACCGGCGTCCTGAGCCCGCGCGATGAGATCGCGTTGACTGAAGGCGGTCAGAATGACGACGGGCGCGATTCGAGCCGCGACGATGCGCTCGGCGGCCTGAAGGCCGTCCATAATCGGCATTTGAATATCACATATCACCAGATCGGGCTGGCGCTCCTCCGCGAGGCGGACGGCCGTCTCGCCGTCGGCGGCCTCACCGACGACCTCGTAGCCTTCTTCGGTCAGCATCTCGGCCAGGTCGAGCCGGATCAGCCCCTCGTCCTCGGCGATGAGCACTCGGCGACGCTCGGTCTCAGGCTTGCCCGTCATTTGCCCGCAGCACCTTTCCGTGCATGTGAAAGTAACCGCGCCCACCGCACCGAGCGGCGCGCGCAAGACCAAAGACTAACCGGTCGGGGACCCGAGATGGGGTGCGTCCCAGTCCCGACACCACCGGGCGGACCCCGCGCAACTCGCTATCGGTGCCGGGTAAGATAAGCCGAGTACGCCTCCGCGGCCGTCGGGCACGGGGGCTTCGTCACGAATAGCTCGCCCTGGTAGTCCAACTGGCAGAGACAATGGATTCAAAACCCATCCAGTGTGGGTTCGACTCCCACCCAGGGCACCAATCGAAAGGCGACCACCTGATGGTGGTCGCCTTTCGTCATCGCTCGATCCCTCGCGCCTCGAAGTCCGACGGAATCAACGTCCATAAGGTACGCCGTCGTCGCCGCCGTGTCGCCCCGATCGCCGAGAGATTCCATAAGGGTCAGTAGCGAATCACTCGGTTTCGATATAACACGTGATGGTGGGACAGCGGACCTCCCCCGCCGTCCCACCATCGTTGTCACCGATGCGGCGCGGGCCCGGAACGCGCCGCAGGGCGACGAGAGACAGGTCAACTGGCGGCCGGTTCCGGTTCGGCCTTCGCGGCGTCGGTCGTTTCGGGGTCCTCGGGACCGTCGTCGACGGACGAGACCGCGGACGTCTCCAGCGTGGGCCGAGACCGCAGCGCGATCGTCAGGGAGACGCCCCACACGATCGCCACCGCCGCGAACACCGCGAGGAACACACCGGTCGGCGCGTCGAAGGACCTCAGAATGGTGTTGGCGTTGGTCGCGAGGATGACGCCACCGGCGAGCACCCCGAGCAGCCAGGTCGGCAGGGTCTTCACGAGCCACGCGGCGAACGGCGCGACGATGATGCCGCCCACGAGGAGTGCGGCGGCCGCGGGCCACAGGATCTGTTCACCGCCGAGGTTCAGCACGAATCCGAGGCTCGCCGCGACCGTCACGATGAACTCGGAGGCGCTGACGGAGCCGATCGTCTTGCGCGGTTCCAACCTCCCGGACGCGAGCAATGTGGAGGTGGCGACCGGGCCCCAGCCACCGCCACCCGTGGCGTCGACCGCACCGGCGACGAAACCAAGGGGCGTCAGGAATCGGCTCCCCGGGCGGGGCCGATTGACGCGCAGCGGCGGCAGGCTCCCGGAGAAGCGCAACAGCAACACGAGACCGAGAACGATGAGAATGCCACTGGTCCACGGAGCCGCCGACTCCGTCGACAACTGGGACAGGGCGGTGGCGCCGAGGAAGGCGCCGATGCCGCCCGGCACCGCCAGGAATAGGACGACCTTCCAGTCGATGTTGCCGAAGCGCCAGTGCGACAGTCCGGACGCCAGAGTCGTCCCGATCTCGGCGAGATGGACGGACGCGGACGCCGCTGCGGGCGTCAACCCTGCGACCAGCAACAAAGACGTGGATATGACGCCGTATCCCATGCCCAGCCCACCGTCGATGAGTTGGGCGAGCAGACCGATGACGGCGATGAGTATGAGTGTGACCATGACGGCTCCTGTCGTGACGGGCCAACGGCCCAGGACTCACCGCAATAGTCGACTAAAACAGTAGGAAATGTCAAGTATCTAAGAGGACTTTTTCATTCGTCGCGGCGGAGACTTCCCCGCCCACACAGCGGATCCCCCGACGCCCCGAAACGACCGCGCCTTGATGAATGTCGATATCCCAAGTGGCCCAGGGAATGGCAGCGCGGGCGCCATGACGACGTTGTAACGTCCGTCCATCACGGATAATCGCGACGACACGGCGAACTCTAAGGTCGACACCTCACGTGAGGTGATGAAAAGTTCCCGAAATGCTAACGGAGGGTGGGGATCGGCGATCTCAGGACGTTCACGGGCGTCGGCCAGGGCCGACGGCCGGCTCAGCGCCACGCGGCCGGATCGGTCGAGAGCTTCGCGACCTCCTCCGGCAACTCCCCCGACGCCACCGACTCCAGCGAGACGGCCTCCAGGATGCGGCGTTCGCTCGCCCGCAACGCGATCCACACGTCTTGAAGAGACCTCGCGGGCCCTCGATAGTCGACGTGCTCAGGACGTTGTCCGCGCACACCGACCAGAGGGCCGTCCACGGCACGGATGACATCGGCCAGCGAGATCTCGTCGGCGGGCCTGGCGAGGCGGTGCCCCCCGTCCGGCCCGCGCCGGGATTCGACGATGCCCCCGCGTCGCAGTTGCAGCAGGATCGACTCGCAGAACTTTCCGGGGATCTCCTGCGCCGTGGCGACCTGATCGGCGCGGGTCCACTCCGCCTCTGGCCGCGCCAGGGAGACGGCGGCGCGGAGGGCGTAGTCGACTCGAGCAGAAAGGCGCATACGCCATTGTCTCGCACTTCGGCGAGTACGCCCACCACGGTCACCCGAGGCGGCGGTGGGGCGCCTCGGGGCGCCCACCCGCAGTCGTTACGGCACGCCGGGCGGTACGGCGGGCATCGCCCGGAGCAGACCCTCCTGAACGGCGGTCGCGACGTGCGCGCCGTCCGCTGTGAAGAACTGCCCCGTCGACAGTCCCCGGCCGGCCGCGGCGGACGGGCTCCGCGAGTCGTACAGGAACCACTCGTCGGCCCGGAACGGCCGGTGGAACCACAGGGCGTGGTCAAGGCTCGTGCCGAGGTATCCGCCCGCACCCCAGACCTGGCCGTGCTGGTTGAGGACCGTGTCGAGCAGCGTCAAATCGCTCGCGTACGTCAGCACGCACACGTGCAGCAGCGGATCGTCCGGCAGGACGCCGTCGGCCCGCATCCACACCTGCTGGCTCGGCGAGGCGGGACGCTCCCCCGAGACGGCGAAGCCCGATTCACCGATGTACCGGACGTCGATCGGGCGCGGGGTGCGCGCCCAGATCCCGAGGCGTTCGGGGTGCGCGGCCAACCGCTGCGGAAGGGTCGGGACCTCCTCCGGAGAGGGAACGTTCAGCGGCGGTTCCTGCGCGTGGTCGAGGCCCGCCTCGCCGACGTGGAACGACGCCGACATGAAGAAGATCGGCTCGCCGTCCTGGAGCGCCTGCGTGCGACGTACCGAGAACGATCGGCCATCGCGGATACGATCCACAAGGTACACAATTGGTTTGGTGGTGTCGCCGGGCCGAACGAAGTAACCGTGCAGGGAGTGCACGAAGCGGTCACCGGCGACGGTCCGACCGGCGGCGACGAGCGCCTGTCCCGCGACCTGGCCACCGAACACGCGCTGCGGGGCGACCTGGGGGCCGACTCCGCGGAAGATGTTGCGCTCGATGCGTTCCAGGTCGAGGACTTCGAGCAGTTCGTCGACGGCGGCCTGCCCCACCGACACCTTGGTCATTCCTGGTCCGCCAGGCCGACTTGGTGAACGCGCATCGTGTTGGTGGAGCCCGGTGTGCCGGGAGGGGAACCGGCGACGATGACGACGAGGTCGCCGGACCGCGCCGACCCGAGGCGGATCATGGCCTCGTCGACTTGTTCGAACATCTCATCGGTGTGGTTGACGAACGGTACAAGGTGGCTGTCCACTCCCCACGACAGCGCCAGCTGGGCGCGGGTCTTCGGGTCGGGGGTGAACGCCAGCAGTGGAAGTTCGCAGTGCAGCCGGGAGAGACGGCGCACGGTGTCGCCGGTCTGGCTGAACGCGACCATCGCCTTGGCGTCGATCGCGCGGGCCACCCTGGACGCGGCCGCGGTGATCGCGCCGCCCTGCGTCTTCGGGTCGTGCTCCAGACGGGGCGCGCGGAAATGCCCGGACTCGGTCGTCGAGATGATCCGGGCCATCGTCCGCACGGTCCCGATCGGGTACTTGCCGACGCTCGTCTCGCCCGACAGCATGACGGCGTCCGCGCCGTCGAGCACCGCGTTCGCGACGTCGGAGGTCTCGGCGCGGGTGGGGCGCGCGTTGGTGATCATCGAGTCGAGCATCTGGGTGGCGACGATGACGGGTTTGGCGTTCTCGCGGCACAACTGGACGGCGCGCTTCTGAACGAGCGGGACCTGCTCCAGCGGCAGTTCCACACCGAGGTCGCCGCGGGCGACCATGATGCCGTCGAAGGCGTCGATGATCTCCTCCAGGCGGTCCACCGCCTCCGGCTTCTCGACCTTCGCCAGCACGGGACGGCGGGCGCCTCGCTCGGCCATGATCTCCCGGACCGGGTCGATGTCGGCCGGGGAGCGCACGAAGGACAGCGCGACCAGGTCGACGCCGAGGCCGAGCGCGAAACGCAGGTCTTCGGCGTCCTTCTCGGACAGCGCGGGGACGCTGATCGCCACGTTCGGGAGTGACAATCCCTTATGGTCGGAGACCGGGCCGCCCTCGACCACGAGGCAACGGATGTCGACGTTGTCGACGTCCAGGACCTCGAGCGCGAGCTTGCCGTCGTCGACGAGCAGCCGGTCGCCGGCGTGAACCTCGGAGGGAAGCTTGCGGTATGTCACGCCGACCCGTTCGGCGGTGCCGAGCACGTCGTCGCTCGTGATGACGACGTGGTCGCCGGTGCTCCACTGCGCGGTCCCGCCCTCGAACTTGCCGAGGCGGATCTTCGGTCCCTGCAGGTCGGCGAGGATGCCGACGGCGCGTCCGGAGTCGTCGGCGGCGGCCCGGACCATGCGGTAGACCGCCGCGTGGTCGTCGTGGGTGCCGTGGCTGAAGTTGAGGCGAGCGACGTCCATCCCGGCCTCGACCAGGTCTCGGATGCGCTCGGGGGTGGCGGTGGCGGGTCCGATGGTGCAAACGATCTTCGCGCGACGTGTCACGGGCACCGAGCCTAGTCGACAAAAAATCCTGGAAGGTTACGCGGGCACGCAAAGTGAACGGCGATTAAGCGTCGAGAACATGGCCGAACGGCGACATCGGCCCAATGTGCCCGGAAAGCGCTATGCGACACACGATCCACGATGAAGCGCGTTGAGTCCGAAAAGGAGGATTCAGTGAAGGCGACCCATGAAGGAGTCGCGTAGGATCGCCAGCTGCCACATGTGCTTGCGATCACGCCGCGCGTGCCACAGCTCCGGGTCGGCGCCGTCGAGGAACGGTCCGAACTCGTGCCGCAGCTGAAACCGGCCGTAGAGATAACCGAGGACCCCCAACGGGAGCATCACCGGGACGACCACCATGGGCGATTCGGAACCGTCGAAGCAGCTCACCAGGAGCGAACCGACGCAGGACAACATGCCGATGTAATAGAGCCGGTACGCCCACAGCGCCTTACGGAACGGCATCTCCATGCGCACCCGGTCGAGAACCTCCTTCGCCGCCGCGATGTCGGCCTCGAAACGACGACGATGCTCGTCGGGATCATCGGGCTCGACACGGCGTGGTTCGGGGGGCACCACGTCACCGTAGTGCCCCCCGACGCGACGTTCAGGTTCGGGGCACGCTCAACGGACGCGCCGACGGGCGCACCGGAGACGGCAGCGGCGCGTGTCCGCCCAGGTACTCGTGGATCGCCGCGGCGGCCGAGCGGCCCTCCGCGATGGCCCACACGATCAGCGACGCGCCCCGCTGGGCATCCCCCGCGACGAAGACCCCGGCGGCGTCGGTCTGCCAGCCGCCGTCGCAGGTGATCCGGCCGCCGTCGCGCACGAGGTCGAGCTGCCGAAGCAGGGGCTGGTCCTCGGTCCCCGCGAAACCGATCGCGAGGAGGACCAGATCGGCCGGAATCTCGTGGGCCGTGCCGTCCACGGGTGTCACCACCCTCGATCCGGTGGACTTGTCGACGGTGACCTCGCTGACGCGCATACGTCGGACGTGGCCGTCGGAGTCCCCGACGAACTCGGCCGTGGCGGTCGCGAAGACGCGCCGACCGCCCTCCTCGTGCGCCGGATAGTCGCGCAGCACCGTCGGCCACACCGGCCACGGGTCACGTCCGTCGTCGCGCAGCCGCGGCGGCTCGGGGTACAGGTCGATCTGGGTGACCGACGCGGCGCCCTGGCGATGCGCCACACCAAGGCAGTCGGCGGCCGTGTCGCCGCCGCCGATGATGACGACGTGCTTGCCGTTCGCGTCGATCGGCGCGAACGGCGCCCGACCCGCGACGACCCGGTTGGCTCCGACGAGATGGTCCATCGCCATGTGGATCCCGGAGAGCCGCCGACCGGGCACGTCGGCGTCCCTGCCCTCGAGCGCGCCGACCGCCAACAGGACGGCGTCGTGGCGTCGCCGGAGGTCCTTCATGGACACGTCGACGCCGACCTCGCACTCGACGACGAAGGTGACGCCCTCGGCCGCCATCTGGTCGACGCGGCGATCGATGTGGTGCTTCTCCATCTTGAAGTCGGGGATGCCGTACCGAAGTAGGCCGCCGATCGCGTCGTCACGCTCGTAGACGGTGACGGCGTGACCGGCGCGCGCGAGTTGTTGCGCCGCCGCGAGTCCCGCCGGGCCGGAACCGACGACCGCGACGGACCGCCCGCTCGGCGGGACCGAGCGGCTCGGCGTGACGGTGCCGTCCTCGAACGCCCGGTCGATGATGTCCACTTCGATCTGTTTGATCGTGACGGCGCCGACCTCGGCGCCGTACTCGTCCACGTTGTCGCCGATGGCGAGCACGCACGACGCCTCGCACGGGGCCGGACACAACCGCCCCGTGAACTCAGGGAAGTTGTTCGTGGCGTGGAGCTCGGCGGACGCGCGTTCCCATTGGCCGGCGCGCACGAGGTCGTTCCACTCTGGAATACGATTGCCGAGCGGACAGGCGTTGTGGCAGAACGGAACACCGCAGTCCATGCAGCGAGACGCCTGCCGGCTGCTCGCGTCCGCGTCGGGTCGTTCGTACACCTCGCGCCAGTCCATGAGACGCAGCGGCACCGGCCGCTTGGCCGCGGGCCGCCGACGGGCGTTGAGGAATCCCTGGGGATCAGGCATTGTCGACCTCCTCGTTCGTCTCGGCGAGTTCGCGCTCCGCGAGAACCCGCTTGTACTCGACCGGGATGACCTTGGTGAAGCCGCCGGCCGCGCGCGGCCAATCGGCCAGCAGGGACGTGGCGACGGTGGAGCCGGTGGCGTCCCGATGCTGTTTCAGGAGGCGCTCGACGACGGCGATGTCGCTGGCGCCCATCGGATCGAGATCGACCAGCTCGCCGTTGACCCTGGCCGGGTCGAGCCGGTACACATAGGCTGTCCCGCCCGACATGCCCGCCGCGAAGTTGCGGCCGGTCTCGCCGAGCACGACGACGATGCCACCTGTCATGTACTCGCAACCGTGGTCGCCAAGCCCCTCCACGACGGCGAGCGCGCCGGAGTTACGGACCGCGAAGCGTTCGCCGACGGTCCCGCGGCAGTACAGTTCGCCCGAGGTCGCTCCATACAGGATCGTGTTTCCGGCGATGATGTTCGATTCGGCCGCGAACGGGGCGCGCTCGTCGGGACGAAGACTGATCCGCCCGCCCGACAGGCCTTTGCCCACGTAGTCGTTGGCGTCGCCGATCAACCGCAGCGAGATCCCGCTCGGCAGGAACGCGCCGAGTGACTGCCCGGCGGTGCCGCGCAGGGTTACGTCGATCGTCCCGGGTTCGAGGCTCTCGCCGAACGCGCGGGTGACGGCGGCGCCCAGCAAGGTGCCCACCGACCGGTCCGTGTTCGCGATGTCGAGGGTGACGGTCGTCGGTTCGCGGCGGCGCAGCGTCGGCTCGGCGATGTCGATGAGCCGCGCGCCAAGGGTTCCCGCGATGTCGTCGCGCTGGGCGTGGGTGCGCCGGAGCGCCGTCCCGTCGGGTACGGCCTCCCGCCACAGAACCGCGGACAGGTCGATCCGCGCGGTCTTGGCCGTCGGCGAGTCGCTGCGGGCGCGCAGCAGTTCGACGTGGCCGATCGCCTCGTCCAGACTGCGCAGGCCGAGCGCGGCGAGGTGTTCGCGAACCTCCTGCGCGATGTATGTGAAGAAGTTCTCCACGAACTCGGGCTTGCCCGTGAATCGTTTGCGCAGCACCGGATTCTGGGTGGCGACGCCGACGGGACAGGTGTCCAGATGGCACACGCGCATCATGACGCAGCCGGAGACGATGAGCGGGGCGGTCGCGAAGCCGTACTCCTCGGCTCCGAGCAGCGCGGCGATGATGACGTCGCGGCCCGTCTTCATCGCGCCGTCGACCTGGACGGTCACCCGGTCGCGCAGCCCGTTCTTGACGAGGGTCTGCTGAGCTTCGGCGAGTCCGATCTCCCACGGGGCGCCCGCGTGCTTGACGCTGTTGGCGGGGGCCGCTCCCGTGCCACCGTCGTAGCCGGAGATGAGGATGACGTCGGCGTGGGCCTTCGCCACTCCGGCGGCGACGGTGCCGACGCCGACCTCGGAGACGAGTTTGACGTGGACGCGGGCGCGGTCGTTGGCGTGTTTGAGGTCGTGAATCAGCTGGGCGAGGTCCTCGATGGAGTAGATGTCGTGGTGGGGAGGCGGCGAGATCAGGCCGACGCCGGGGGTGGCGTGCCGGGTCCGCGCGATCCAGGGGTACACCTTGTTACCGGGGAGTTGTCCGCCCTCGCCGGGTTTGGCGCCCTGAGCCATCTTGATCTGGATGTCGTCGGCGCTGACGAGGTATCGGCTCGTCACACCGAATCTGCCGGACGCGATCTGTTTGACGGCGCTGCGACGCAGCGGATCGTCCAGGCGGTACTCCTCCTCACCGCCCTCGCCGCTGTTGGACTTCCCACCGAGGCGGTTCATCGCGATCGCCAGCGTCTCATGGGATTCCGCCGACAGCGAGCCGTACGACATGGCTCCGGTGGAGAAGCGCCGGACGATGTCGGCGACGGGTTCGACCTCGTCGATGTCGATGGGTTCGCGACCTGGGGCGAGCTCGAGGAGGCCGCGCAGGGACGTCCCCTCCGCCGCCATTCCGTCGACGGTCTCGGTGTACTTCTTGAAGACGTCGTACTGTCCGGAGCGGGTCGCGTGCTGAAGGAGGAACACGGTCTCGGGGTTGAACAGGTGGACCTCGCCTTCGCGACGCCACTGGTACTCGCCGCCGGGTTCGAGCCCGGTCTCGGCGGGGTCGCCCGCGAACGCGCGGGAGTGTCGACGGTTGACGTCGGCGGCGATCTCGGTCAGCCCGATCCCGCCGATGCGGGAGTCAGTCCCGGTGAAATAGCGACGGACGAGCCGCTGGTCGAGCCCGATGGCCTCGAAGACCTGGGCGCCGCAGTACGACGACACCGTCGAGATGCCCATTTTGGACATGATCTTCATGACGCCCTTGCACATGGCCTTGACGTAGTTGCGGACGGCGGTCCGGGCGTCGACCGTGACCGCGCCTTCGGAGGCGAGCCGCTCGATCGATTCGAAGGCGAGGTAGGGGTTGACCGCGGCGGCGCCGTAGCCGAGAAGGACGGCCGCGTGGTGGACGGTGCGGCAGTCGCCCGTCTCGACGACCAACGCGATCTTGGTGCGCGTCTGCTCGCGCACGAGGTGCTGGTGGACCGCCGCCGTCAACAGCAGCGACGGGATCGGCGCGAGGTCCGCGGTGGCGTCGCGGTCCGACAACACCAGGATCCGAACGCCGTCCTCAATGGCCTCCGAGACGTGGCGGCAGATCTCCACCAGCCTCGCCTTGATCCCGTCCGCGCCGTGCCGCGCCTTGTACAGGCCGGACACCCGGACGGCGGCGAAGCCCGGCATGTCGCCGTCGGCGTCGATGGACAGGATCTTCGCCAGCTCGTCGTTGTCGACGACGGGATAGGACAGTTCGATCTGGCGGCAGGAGGCGGCCGACGACTCCAACAGATTGTGTTCGGGACCGATCGTGAGCCCTAGCGACGTCACCAGCTCCTCGCGGATGGCGTCCAGCGGAGGGTTCGTCACCTGCGCGAACAGCTGGGTGAAGTAGTCGTACAGGAGTCGTGGCCGCTGCGAGAGCCCCGCGATCGGAGTGTCGCTGCCCATCGAGACGACGGGCTCGGCTCCGGTCTCCGCCATCGGGGCCACGATGTACCGCAGTTCCTCGGCCGTGTAGCCGAAGACCCGCTGCCGCAGCGGCACCGAGTCCTTCGTCAGGACGATCCGTTCGCGCTCCGGCAGCGCGTCCAGGTGAACGAGCCCCGCATGCGTCCAATCCGCGTAGGGGCGTTCGCCCGCGAGCTCGTCCTTCACCTCGTCGTCGGAGACGATCCGACCGAGCGCGGTGTCCACGAGGAACATACGACCGGGCCTCAACCGTCCCTTCTCCACGATGGTGGCGGGGTCGAGATCGACGACGCCGGACTCGCTGGCCAGGACGACCAGGCCGTCCGACGTCCGGCACCACCGTGCGGGACGCAGCCCGTTGCGGTCGAGGACGGCCCCGATCTGAGTCCCGTCGGTGAAGGCGACGCAGGCGGGTCCGTCCCAGGGCTCCATCACCGTCGCGTGGAAGCGGTAGAACTCCCGACGCTTCGGGTCCATCGTCGTGTTCGATTCCCAGGCTTCCGGAATCATCATGAGCATCGCGTGCGGCAGCGAACGACCGCCCAGATGGAGCAGTTCGACGACCTCGTCGAAGTTCATCGAGTCGCTCGCACCGGGCGTGCACACGGGATAGAGACGTCGCAACCGTCCCGGGAGCGCGGACGTCGCGAGCTGGGCCTGGCGGGCGTGCATCCAGTTGCGGTTGCCGCGAATCGTGTTGATCTCACCATTGTGGGCGACCATGCGATACGGGTGGGCGAGCGGCCAGGACGGGAAGGTGTTCGTGGAAAAGCGAGAGTGGACGAGCGCGAGCGCCGAGACGACCCGGTCGTCGGTCAGGTCCGGGTAGAACCGGCCCACCTGGTCGGGCGTGAGCATTCCCTTGTAGACGACGGTGCGGCCGGACAGCGTGATCATCGCCGCGCCGATGTCACGTTCGCGCAGCTCCCGCTCCGCCTGCTTGCGCACCACGAACGCGAGTCGCTCGAGTTCCAGGCCGGTCGGCGTCGAATCCTCGCCCGTGAGGAACAACTGCCACACCTCGGGCATCGAGGCCCGGGAAGTCGGGCCGAGGCAACCGGGATCGGTGGGAACCCGACGCCAACCGAGCACGCGCGCGCCCTCCGCGATGGCGTACTTGTCGACGATGCCGCGCACCCGAGCGAGGGCACCGATCGGAACGAAGACGAGGCCGGTCGCGTACCGCCCCGCCTCGGGCAACGCGAAGTCGACGACGTCCCGGTAGAAGGCGTCCGGGACCTGGATCATGATGCCGGCGCCGTCACCCGAATTCGGATCGGCACCACTGGCACCGCGATGTTCCATGCGACACAAGGCGGACAGGCCGCCCTCGATGATGCGGCGTTCGGCGCGACCCGAGCTGTTGACGAGAAAGGCGACACCGCACGCGTCGTGCTCGTGGGCGGGGTCGTACAGACCGCCCGAGGTGTCGGAATCTATGGGTAGCCGAAAGCGCACGCGCGTGGCCTCCTTCGTCGTCTGCCAAGGGATTCAAACCGGCGTGAGCGTGTGATACCGGCTGTCACTCAAAGAAGACGGGACGGCGTCGGCCCGTGATCTAGCAAGTGTAGGCGACGAAACGCGAGCGCGGTCACGGCGTGGTCTGTCATCCATCCGACACTGCGGGAGGACCTGTGGAAACAATGTCAGAGGGGTTCACTATTGTCTGTTTGTTCTGTGCTAACCCCATCTACCTTGTTTCGGCGCAGACGAGAGAATCCCTTCGGAGAAGTAAGACATGACTCAGCCTCCACCCTTCCAGGGTGGCTACCCCCAGACCCCTGGTCAGCCGACCACTCCC
>NZ_CBCRZX010000049.1:16689-34556 GCF_965137155.1 Stackebrandtia soli | reverse complement strand
GGGGTGACGGGCGGGAACGCGTCTGGCGGGTGCGGCGCCGGGGCATCTCGATCGGCCCCGAACACGGCGCGAGCGAGGCCGACTGGCGAGCTGGGCAGGCGATGATCGCCACACTTCGCGCCCGACTCGACGCGAAGCTCGATCAATGGCTGGCCCAGGCCCACGAGGAGCCCGAGGAGTGGTTCCGCGCGTCGACGATCGGCAACTGGACGCTGCTGCTCACCGCGTCCGAGCTCGCGACCCTGAATGAGGACGTCAAACAGCTCGTCGCGCCGTACTTGGCGCGGAACCGTCGCAATGACCCCGAACTGCCGTCCGACGCGCGTCGAGTGGCGGCCCAGCTGCGAGCTCACCCCTTGGTGGACGACGGCCACGCGCCCGAACCCGACTGACGCATACCCGAGCTGTCAACCGAACGGGCCAGTGCGAAGCAAGATATGAAAATGTATTTTCGAAATATGTCTTTCATGGTTTCGTCGCGCTGGTCCGATGTGTATCTCGACGCGGGAGCGCGGCTGTTGGCGCAGACCGGCATGACCGGCGCGATGACCGCGCTCTTGCTGCTGTTGCAGAGCAACGGCGCCGGCGGCATCGCGGTCGCCGCCCTGACGGTCGCCGTCATGCTGCCCTCGGTCGTCCTCGCCCCACTGACAGGACGCCTCGCCGACCGGATCGACAGTCGCGTCCTCATCGTCATCGCGGGCCTGATCCGGGCCGTCGTCAGCGTGGCGCTCACGATGACGACGGCACCGACCCTCGTCGTCGCGCTCGTCGTGACCCTGTCGATCGGAACGGCGATACTCCAACCGACGCTCGGAGCGCTCATTCCCGAGATGGTCACCCGCGAAGACCTGCCGAGAGCGAGCGCGATCGCCCAGTCGGCGGCGATCATCGGGATGATGGCGGGGCCCGCGCTGGCGGGCCTGCTCGTCGGCTTCTTCGACACGGCCGCAGCACTGTGGATGAACGCGGTCTGCGCCCTGGCGACGGTCGTGGCGGGCATGTTGATCAAGACCCGCCGAGGACGGGAGCGCGAGGAGACGACCGGGGATGAGAAGGCGAACCGTCGCCCGTGGTCCATCGCGACCGACCCGATCATCCGGCTCGTCACGATCGGACTCGCCGCGATCGTCGGCGTCGTGTCGGCGGTCAACGTCATCGAGGTCTTCTTCGTCCGAGAGACGCTCGGAGCGTCGGAGGTGATGTACGGAATCGTCGGAACCGCCTGGGCGGCGGGAATGGCAGTCGGAGCATGGTTCGCGGGACGGATCATCACCGAGGCCACCAGCGACCGGCGCCTCGTCGTGTGGTTGTTCGCGTGGCTCGGCAGCACCACGGTGGCCGTGGGGATCATGGCGACCGTCTACGGCTCGGCCTGGTGGCTCGTCCCACTGATGGCGACGGGTGGGTTGTTCAACGGCGCGCAGAACACCGCTTTGGGCGTCCTGTTCGGTCGGCGCGTGCCCGCCGCGGTGCGGGGACGAGCGCAGGCGACCCTCATGGGACGCGTTCAGGCGACATCGCTCATCGGTTTCGTCGCGGCGGGATTCGCCCTCGAACTGCTGAGCCCCCGTGCCGTGGCGGCGATCTGCAGCATCGGCGGCCTCGTCATCCTCGCGGCGCTGGTGCCGTGGCTACGTCGCGCGTTGCTCGCGGACCGGGTGGCCGAGCGTTCGGCGGCGACGGCTCGCGTGGCGGTCGCCGACGTCACCGCCTGATGTCCGCCATGGCGCGACGCGGCTCGATCCTCCCCGGGTCGACAGCGTCGCCATGGCCGCACCGCCAACGGATTCCCATGATCCATTTTGTGGACTATATGGACGATTATGGGCGGGCGGACGGTCGGTCTGTGTCGGACACGGCAATGGGGTCGCCCCGGGCACTCACCTGCAATAAGGTTTGCCTAAGCTAAGCCGCGCTCGTCGCTCGGCGCGAGCACCCGACCCCCCGCCAAAGGAAGTATCCATGTCCACGCGACCCCTCCGGTTCGTCGGCGCGCTCGTCGCCACCATGGCGTTCGCCGTCGCCGGCTGCACGACCTTCAGCCCAGGCCAATCCGCCGAGGGCGAATCGTGGTCATACGAGTCAGGTGACGGCGAGACGATCACCGTCGACCACCTGCCGGAACGCATCATCGCCCAGTCCGACGCCGCCGCCGCGCTGTTGACGTACGGCATCCGTCCCGTCGGGATCTTCGGAAACGAAGACCCGAAGGACAACCGCAACCTCGAGCCGTTCGACCTGGAGGGCATCGAGGTCCTCGGCACCGAATGGGGAGTCGTCGACGTCGAGGCCGCAGCCGAACTGAACCCCGACCTCATCGTCTCCGATTACTGGCCGGCCGAGGACGCGTACGGCGGCTTCGAGAACAGCGTCGACGCCAAGACCAAGAAACTCCTCAAGCTCGCGCCCGTTATCGGTGGCGCGCAAGGCGACTCCATCGTCACGCTGCTCGAGTACTACGACGGCCTCGCCGAAAGCCTCGGCGCCGACCTGAAGGACGCCTCGATCGCGGAGGAGAAGGCCGAGTTCGACGCGGCGGTGACCGCGTTCAAGGAGGCCGCCGCCGGCAACGAGGGCCTGACCGCGCTCGCCGTCAGCCCCGCCGCCGACCTGTACTACGTCGCCGTACCGCAGTACGCGCCCGAACTGCTCGACTTCCAGAAGTGGGGCCTCGACGTCATCAACCCGGAATCGCCGGACGAGGAGTTCCCCTACTGGGAGAGCCTCAGCTGGGAGAACGTCGACAAGTACCAGCCGGACGTCCTGCTGATCGACGACCGCACCTACCCGTCCAACCTGGACGACGCGAAGAAGCAGCCGACCTGGTCGACGATCAAGGCCGCCGAAGCCGACGCGGTCATCCCGTGGCCCGGCTACTGGGTGCACAGTTACCCGTCCTACACGGCGGAGCTGCTGAAGCTGGCCGACGCGATCGCCGCCGCCGACCCGACCATCGGCGACTGACACCCGTAATGGCCACCACGACGGTGCCCGCCCGGACCGCCCGTCATGCAGGAGGACTCGCCATCGGCGTCCTCCTGCTGGCGGGTCTCCTCGCCGTGACGGCGTTCGTCAGCATCACGCTCGGGTCGCGCTCGATGACGTTGACGACGATCATCGACGCGTTCGCCCAGTTCGACCCCGATTCGGCCGCGCACAAGGTCATTCGAGACATGCGAATGCCTCGCACGCTCATCGGCGTCACCGTCGGCGTCGCGCTCGGACTCGCGGGCGCGCTCCTCCAAGGCGCCACCCGCAACCCGCTCGCCGACCCCGGCATCATGGGCATCAACGCCGGGGCGGCGGCGTTCGTCGTCTTCGGCATCATGGTCCTCGGCGTCCAGTCGATCAGCGTCTACGTGTGGTTCGCCTTCGCCGGAGCCGCCGTCGCGACGGTCCTCGTCTACGGGGTGGCGTCGTTCGGCCGAGAAGGGGCGACGCCCGTCAAACTCGCGCTCGCCGGGGCCGCCGTCACCGCGGGGCTCCAGGCCTTCACGAGCGGCGTCGTGATGACCAATGTGGATGCGCTCAACGAGTTGCGGTTCTGGCAGGTCGGTTCCCTGGCGGGGCGCTACTCGCCGGTCCTGAGCCAGGTACTGCCGTTCATCATCGTCGGCGCCGTACTCGCCCTGATCCTCGCCCGATCGCTCAACGGACTCGCCCTCGGCGACGACGTCGCGCGGTCGCTCGGACAACGCGTCGCGGTATCGCGCGGACTCATGTTCGTCGCCGTCGCGATCCTCAGTGGAGCGGCCACGGCCGCGTGCGGGCCGATCGTGTTCCTCGGTCTCGTCGTCCCACACCTGGCGCGGATGATCTGCGGACCGGACTACCGCTGGATACTCCCCTACTGCGTCCTCCTGACGCCGATCCTGCTGCTGGCCGCCGACATCGCGGGACGCATCGTCGGGTCCCCGGGCGAACTCCAGGTCGGTGTCGTCATCGGCGTCATCGGCGCCCCCCTGTTCGTGCTTCTGGTGCGCTACCGCAACATCACGGAGCTGTGAGATGACCTTGACGACGCCTCGCCTCGCCACCCGCGCCCATCGCACCACGCGCCGACGCCGCTCCCTCACCGTCAACGGGACGCTCGCGCTGGCGACGCTCGCGTTGTTCACCCTGACGATGATGGTCGGCTCCTACCTCATCTCCGCCACGGACGTTCTACTCTCGACATTCAGCATCGTCGAGAACCCGAGCGTCGACTTCGTCATCCACGAACTGCGACTCCCGCCCGCGGCGACCGCCCTGTTCGTCGGCGCCGCGCTCGGCCTCTCCGGCATCATCTTCCAGCAACTGCTCGCCAACCCGCTGGCCTCGCCCGACTTCGTCGGGATCTCCTCGGGGGCGAGCCTCGCCGCCGTCGGCGCGATCATCTTCGGCAACATCGGCGGGCTGGGCATCTCCGTCGCCGCCCTTGTCGGCGCGCTCGTCAGCTCCGGGATCGTGTACCTGCTCGCGTGGCGCGACGGCATCTCCGGATACCGATTCATCCTCATCGGCATCGGCGTCTCCCAGTTCACGCTGTCGATCGTCGGATACGTCATCGCCCGGGCCGACCTCAACGACGCGCGCGCCGCCATGACCTGGCTCATGGGCTCCGTCGGCCAGGCCGGGCCGACGCAACTGACGGCGCTCATGGCCACCGTCGCGATCGCCATCCCCGTCGCGATGGTGCTGGAACGCCACCTGCGGACCCTCGCGCTCGGCGACGACACCGCGCGAGGCCTCGGCGCCCGTACCGAACTGGCGAGGTTCGCGCTCATCGCGCTCGCCCTGATCCTCGTCGCCGTCGCCACCGCGGCCGCCGGACCACTGGCGTTCGTCGCGCTCCTGGCCGGACCGATCGCACGTCGGATCCTCGGGCCCGCGTCGGCCGGACTGCTCGTCGCCTCCGCCCTCGTCGGCGCGCTGATCGTGCTCGCGGCGAACCTCGTCAGCGTGCACCTGCTGCCTTCCGACCTCCCCACCGGCATCATCACCGGGGCGGTCGGAGCCCCCTACCTCATCTGGCTTCTCGCCACCGTCAACCGGGAAGGACGCGGCGGATGACAACCACACCGCACGAGCTGCGCGCCAAAGGGCTCACCCTCGGGTACACCGATGAACCGATCGTCTCCGACCTCGACGTGACCATCCCCGACGGACGCGTGACCGTCATCGTCGGCGCCAACGCGTGCGGAAAGTCCACGCTCCTGCGCGGCCTGGCTCGCCTGCTGCGACCCCGATCGGGCCACGTCACGCTCGACGGGAAAGCCCTCGCCACCATGCGAACCCGCGACATCGCGAAAGTCCTCGGGCTGCTCCCGCAATCCCCCACCGCGCCCGACGGGATCACCGTCGGCGACCTTGTGGGACGCGGCCGATACCCGCACCAGGGCTGGTTCCGAAACTGGAGCCTCGAGGATGACAAGGCCGTGGACGGCGCGCTCGCCGCGACCGGCACCACCGAGCTCGTCGACCGCCGCATCCAGGACCTCTCGGGTGGACAGCGGCAACGCGTCTGGGTGGCGATGGCACTCGCCCAGGACACCGATCTGCTGCTCCTGGACGAACCGACGACCTATCTGGACATCAACCACCAGGTCGAACTGCTGGATCTGATGACCGACCTCAACCGGGACTCGGGAAAGACGATCGTGCTCGTCCTGCACGACCTGAATCTCGCGTGCCGTTACGCCGATCACATCATCGCGATGAAACACGGCGAGATCATCGCCCAGGGAGCGCCCATCGACGTCATCACCGCCGATGTCGTGACCGAGGTGTTCGGCCTGTCCTGCGAGGTCGTCCCGGACCCGGTGTCGTCGACGCCGATGATCATCCCCCGAGGGCGGCACCACACGGCGTCGACGCGGGCCTCCTCAACGGTCTGAGCGCGGCCCGGCGGCCCTTGGAGGAGTCAGCGAACGGCGCCCGCGACGGCCCAGCCGCCGTGTCGAAGCCGTGCCAGCAGCGCGACCAGCCGGACCAGCACGAAGGCGGACAGGCCCGCCCAGATCCCGCCGAGTCCGAGGCCGAGCGCTCCCGTGGCGATGATCAGCGGTAGGAATCCCGCGAGCGCCGCGAGGATCGTCATGTTCCGCATGAAGGCGACGTCCCCGGCACCGATCAGGACGCCGTCGAGCGCGAACACCACTCCGGCCGCAGGCAGGAGGGCGATGAACCACGGCCACAGGGCGGCGCTGCTCGCGGCGACGGCCGGGTCGGGTGAGAACAGGCCCGGTAGGAACGGGGCGGCCCCCAGCACGACGACCGCGAACACGATGCCGTAGCCGAGGCCGATCCAGCCGATGCGGCGCGCCATCACGCGGGCGCGGTCGACGGAGCCCGCGCCGAGTTCGGCGCCGACGAGCGCCTGGGCCGCGATCGCGACCGCGTCGAGCGCGAGCGCCGCGAAGAACCACAATTGGAGCCCGATCTGGTGCGCGGCGAGCACGGGCGCGCCGAAACGGGCGGCGACCGCGGCGGCGCTGACGAAGCACAACTGGAACGCGCCGCCGCGAATCACCAGATCCCGGCTCAGTCCCAACTGCCGCCGCAAGACAGACCATTGGGGACGAAGAGGGACGCGTTCGACGAGGATCGCGCGAATGAACAATGCCCCGGTGACGATCTGCGCGACGACGTTCGCGATCGCCGAACCGGCGAGGCCGAATCCCAACGGATACACGAGGATCGGCGCCAGGACGGCCGACAGGGCGCTCGCCGCGAGGACGATCCGCATGGGCCGCCTGGTCTCCTGGACGCCCCGCATCCACCCCTGGCCGGAGGCCGCCAACAGCAGGAACGGCGCACCCCACACCGCGATACGCAGCCAGGTCTCGGCGGCGGCGGCGATCACGGCCCCATCGGTCCCGTCACCCGCCAGCGCGCGCGTGATCGGCCCGGCGGCGACCGACACGACGAGGATCATCAGGGCGCCCGCGGCGAGCGCGAGATAGGAACTCTGAACGCCCTCCGCGACGGCGAGGCGGCGGTCCCCGGAACCGAAGCGACGGGCGACGCGGCCGGTCGTCCCGTAGGCGAGAACGGCCCCGATCCAACCCGCCACACTCATCAAGCCGCCGCCGATCGCCAACGCGGCCAAGGGCACTGCTCCGAGATGCCCCACGACGGCGGTATCGATGAGGATGTACAGGGGTTCGGCGATCAGAACGACGAACGCGGGCACGGCGAGGGCGGTGATGCGGCGGAAACCGGCCGCCTCGGCGACGGTCGGACGCGCCGAGTCGTCGGGCGCGGCGTCGACGGGCTCCGACTCGGGGCCGAGAGCTTCGGGGACGGACCCGTGCGTCGTGGTGGACGGTGTGGTCACGCCGACGAGTCTCACACGCGAGGTAATGAACGACAAGCGGTGTGAGACCTTACCGACAACCTGGTCCGGAAACGGCGAGAGCCGACCCTCTCGGATCGGCTCTCGGGGGAGAGAACGACTCAGTCCTCGTCGTCCTCGTCGAATCGATAGGGGTTCGCATCTCCGGCGTACCGCGACTTCGCGGCGAGCTGATGCACCTTGGCGTCCTCGTCGGCGGCCTTGGACAGCAACTCGTCGATGTGCGTCGCGTGCTCGTGGAGATGGTCGGGCACGAACGTCAACGACGGCGAATGCCGCAAACCCAGCGCCTTACCGACATTGGACCTCAACAGACCCTTCGCCGAGTCGAGCGCGGCGGCGCTGGCTTTACGCTCATCCTCGTCGCCGAGGACCGTGTAGTAGATCGTGGCCTCCCGGAAATCGGGGGTGAGCCGGGCGTCGGTGACGGTCACCATGCCCAACCGCGGGTCCTTCACGTGCGCGCGGATCGCGCGGGCGGTCAACTCCTTGACACGTCCCGCCATGCGCCGGGCACCCCTCGTTGGATCACTCATCGCAGCCCACCTTTCAATCTTCCGGGCCGAAGACCCGCCGCCGAACTGACAGCAATTCTATTTCGGGTCGACGGGAGACCAAACGTTCACAACTGTCGAGCACGTCCTGGACGTGCGAGTGTTCCGATGCGACCACCCCGACACCGATCTGGCTACGCCCATGGCGGTCCATGTCACCGACTTCGGCGACAGAGACGTCGATCTTGCGCAGCGAGGCGACGATCGGCCGGACGTAGGACCGTTTCTCTTTCAGGGATCGGCAGTCACCGGGGAGAAGAACATCGAACACGGCAGTACCCGTAAACACCGGTAAAGGGTACGCCCACCGCGCATGGCTCGGCCAGCCAGATTTCGCCGTGCGAACGAGTCAGCCCGGCAGCACCAGGAAACCGTCCCGAGTGAGCTCCCGCACGACCGGAGCCAGCGACGCCGCCAGAAGCGCCGCGTCGCCGTCGTGCGCCTCGGCGAGGAGCCTGGCCAGTGTCAACACGTCGACGTCACCGGTGCACCCGGCGAGGAACGACACGAGCAACGGGTCGATCTCGGTGGTGCGGCGCATCCCGTTCTCAGCGGTGACCAGTTGACGGTCGACGGCCCACCCGTCGGCGGTGGGGACGGCGTCCTGCCGCAACCGAACGCCGTCCGCGAGTCGAGGACGAGCCGCGAGCACCGCCGCCGCGTCGACGTCGGCGAGCCGGTCGGCCGTCGCCAGCCACTCCCCTATCCGGTCACGATAGGGATGCTCCACCGGGTGACGTAGGTCCTCGCAGACGATCATCGGGTCGGTCGCGTCGGAGCGGCGGGCCGTGATGATGCCGAAGCCGACGCCCGTCGCGCGCTGCTCGTCGAACCAGTCGAGCCAGGACGCCAACCGGCTCGGATCGTGCTCGTCGGCGGCGTCACGCTGCCACACCCGGACATAGTCGAGGGGGTCGCTCACATCGCGTTGGATCGCCCAGACGTCGCACCCGGTGCCGGCGAACCAGCTCGCGATCCGTTCCCGCCAGTCCTCGCCGTCGATGTGCAGCCAGTTCGCGAGGAACTGCACGGTGCCGCCGGGGTTGAGCAGCGAGCCTGCGGAGGCCGCGAGTTCGGCGCACACGCCGTCGCCCGCGCGCCCGGAGTCGCGGTACACGTAGCCGACGGCGCCGGAGCCCACGACGAACGGCGGATTCGAGACGACCCGGTCGAAGCGGCGGCCCGCGATCGGTTTCAGCATGTCGCCCGCGAGCAGTTCCCACTCGACGCCGTTCAGCGTGGCGTTCGTCGCGGCGAAATCCAGGGCTCGGTCCGACAGGTCGGTCGCGGTGACCCGGGAAGCCGTGGCGGACAGGCGAAGCGCCTGCACACCGCACCCGGTCCCGATGTCGAGCGCCGATTCGGCGGGGGCGTCCAGGATCGCGTCGCGCAGTGTGGACGCCGCGCCCCCGACGCCGAGAACGTGCTCGTGGCCGAGGGAACCCGACGCAGAGGCGGGGAGATCCGACAGCAGCACGCCGTCGTCGACGAGCTGAAGTGTCAGCCCGGCGCGATAGCCGTTTGCCACCTTTGCCAGGAGCCCCGACCCGACGGCGACGTCCACCGACAGCGGCCGGATCGCCGACGCCACCATCGAGTCGGGTTCCGTCGTACCGCACACGAATAGCCGGATGAGGACCGCCTGGGCGTCGTCGTCGGACACGGCCGCCAGCGCGGCCCGGAAGTCGCCCCGGTCGGCGGCGACCGCCGCGTCCACGCCCAACCGTCGCCGCACGGCGTCCTTGGAGATACCGGCATCGTTCAGAGCGGCACGCAGCCGAGCGGCGTCGGCCGCGTCCATGAGTCCTCGCACCCGACGATGATCACAAAGGCCCCCGGAGGCGTCGTCGGCGCCCCACTTCCCCAACGCGCATCCACAAGGGATGAAAAGGGGGACGGNCCCGCGGTCGCGGGGCCGTCCTGAATGTCCTGTGACTTCGTTGCCTAGTCGCGCTTCTTCTCGCGCATCTCCCAGGTCTCGATGACGTCACCGACCTCGATGTTGTTGTAGTTCTTCAAGGTGATACCGCACTCGAAGCCCTCGCGGACCTCGGTCGCGTCGTCCTTGAAGCGCCGCAGCGAGGAGATCTCCAGGCTGTCGGCGACCACGGCGCCGTCACGCAGCAAGCGCGCCTTGGCGTTGCGCTTGATGACACCGTTGCGAACCACGGCACCGGCGATGTTGCCGAACTTGGACGAGCGGTAGACCTCGCGGATCTCCGCCGAGCCCAGCTCGACCTCTTCGTACTCCGGCTTGAGCATGCCCTTGAGGGCCGCCTCGATCTCGTCGATCGCCTGGTAGATGACCGTGTAGTAGCGGATGTCGACGTTTTCGCGCGCCGCCATCTCCTTGACTCGGCCTTCCGCGCGAACGTTGAACCCGATGATCGTCGCCGTCGAGTCCGACGAGGCGCTCGCCAGGTTGACGTCGTTCTCGGTGATCGCACCGACGCCACGGTGGATGATGCGCAGCTGCACCTCTTCGGGGATGTCCAGCTTGACGAGGGCCTCTTCGAGGGCCTCGACCGAACCGGAACCGTCACCCTTGATGATGAGCGACAGGGTCGCCCGCTCACCCTCGGCGATGCGCTCCATGAGCGTCTCGAGCGTGGCACGACCGACGCGCGTCGCCTGCATCGCGGCCCGGCGCCTGGCCTGCCGCTGCTCGGCGATCTGCCGGACGGTGCGGTCGTCATCGGCGGCGAGGAACGCGTCACCCGCGCCCGGCACCGACGTCAGACCCTGCACCTGGACCGGACGTGAGGGACCGGCCTCCTTGACGCGCTTGCCGAACTCGTCGAGCATCGCCCGGACGCGACCATGCGCGCCACCGGCGACGATCGAGTCGCCGACCCGCAGCGTTCCCTTCTGGACGAGAACGCTCGTGACAGGACCACGGCCCTTGTCGAGGTGCGCCTCGATCGCGACGCCCTGTGCGTGGCCGTCGACCGGAGCGGTGAGCTCCAGCGACGCGTCGGCCGTCAGCAGGATCGCCTCCAGCAACGCGTCGATGCCGATGCCCGGCTTCGCGGCGACGTCGACGAACATCGTGTCCCCGCCGTACTCCTCGGCGACGAGGCCGTACTCGGTCAACTGCTGACGCACCTTCGCCGGGTTGGCGTCGGGCTTGTCGATCTTGTTGACCGCGACCACGACGGGAGCGTCGGCGGCCTTGGCGTGGTTGAGCGCCTCGATCGTCTGCGGCATCACGCCGTCGTCGGCGGCCACGACGAGCACGACGATGTCGGTCACGTTCGCACCGCGAGCACGCATGGCGGTGAACGCCTCGTGACCCGGGGTGTCGATGAACGTGATCGCGCGGTCGCTGCCGTCGTGATCGACCCGCACCTGGTAGGCACCGATGTGCTGGGTGATGCCACCCGCCTCGCTGTCCACCTGGTTCGTACGCCGGATCGCGTCGAGCAGCTTCGTCTTACCGTGGTCGACGTGACCCATGACGGTCACGACCGGCGGACGAGCCATGAGCTCACCCTGGTCCGACTCGTCCTCCAGGTCGATGCCGAACTTGGCGAGAAGCTCGCGGTCCTCTTCCTCGGGGCTGACGATCTGCACGTCGAAGTCGAGGTGCTCGCCGAGCAGCTGAAGCGTCTCATCCGAACAGGACTGAGTCGCCGTCACCATCTCGCCGAGGTTGAACATCTCCTGGACGAGCGAACCGGGTACCGCGTTGATCTTCTCGGCGAAGTCGGACAACGAAGCGCCACGGGGGAGCTTGATGACCTGGCCTTGGCCGCGCGGAGCGCCCGAGCCCATGGTCGGGGCCGACAGGTTGTCGAACTCCGCCCTGCGCTGACGCTTCGACTTCCGTCCACGCGCGGGACGTCCACCGGGACGACCGAACGCGCCCGCGGCGCTACCGCCACGGCTACGACCGCCACCACCGGGACGGCCACCGCCGCCACGGNNGCNACCNCCGCCGCCACCGCCACGACCAGCACCCGGGCCACCGCCCGGACGCGAGGCCGGCATCATCGACGGGCTCGGACGCGGGGGCATGTTCGACGGGCTCGGACGCGGCCCACCCGGACGGTCACCACCGGCGGCCGGACGCGGCCCACCGGGACGAGCGCCCTTGGCCGGGGCACCACCCGGCGACGGGCGGGTGCCCTTGCCGGACGGGTTGATCCCGAACGGGTTGTTGCCGCCGGGACGCGGCCCGGGGCGGGGCCCCGGACGCGGAGCCGGTCGACGCTCGGACGTGTCGCCCGACGCACCACCGTCTTCGCCGGTGTCGCGACGCTTCCGCTCCTCAGCGGCGGCCTTGACCGCGGCTTCCTGCTGCTTCTTCAACGCCTCGGCGCGCGCCTGAGTCGCCGCGACCTCGATGTCGTGGGCGCTCGCGGGCGGCGCGGGCTCGGCCAACGGAGGGCCGGGCTTGCGCTTCGGCGGAGCCTTCTTCGCCGCGGGCGCGGCAGGCTTCCGGCCGGCCGGTCCGGGCTTGGGAGCCGCACCGGGCTTCGCCGGCGCCTTGGGCCGGGGACCCGGCTTGACGGCCGGGCTCTTGGCTTCGGCGGGCTTGGCTTCCGAGGCGGTCGACGCCTCGGTCTTGGCGGGCTTCTCCTCGGTTCCGGCGGACGCCGCGTTGGCGAACTCCTGCCGCAACCGGCGCGCCACCGGCGCCTCCACCGTGCTTGATGCCGATTTCACAAACTCGCCCATGTCGCTGAGTTTGCCGAGCACGACTTTGCTCGTCACGCCGAGCTCTTTTGCGAGCTCGTGTACGCGGGGCTTGGCTGCCACTGCACTCCTCAATCCGAGGTCGTGCGGGGCTCACCCCGCCGACCTCATATATGCACTTGATGCCTGGTCATTGCGACGACTTCATCGTGTGCTCATGTCCGGTCTACCTACCTTGCTTTCGCGGACGGACACCAGTGTGTCCACCATCGACTTCCCGAGTCACGCGGATCGTGTGATCGGCCACGAACGTCTCCAATTCCGTCACGTCGTAACGCTCCGACAATCGAAGGGCTCGACCGAAGGCGCGCTTCCGCAGCGCCTGAGTCAGGCACTCCAGAACGGGGTGAACATGTGCGCCGCGACCAGTGCGCCGACGAACCGGGTCGGGGACCAATCTCACCCCCGTGGACACCGTGTCAGCCACCGCGACGACACGCAGCAACTCGGAGGCCGACGCGCGGACACGACAACCCACACACGTGCGTATGACTTCTGCGCGACGGACCACCAGAAATACTACCTCTACATGACGAAGCCGACCTATCCCACCTCGGAAACACGGGTGTCCACACCGTGCGGTCGCTTGGCGGCGACCGTCCACGAAGGCTCCCGTACCGGCGAGAACGTCGGCGTTTACCAGGTATTCCGCACCGTCGACGGGACGGGGGACCGCCCCGTCGACAACGAACCTGTTATTCCTGTGACACCGGCTCCGAATCGGTCGCGGTGTCCGATTTGATGTCGATGCGCCAGCCCGTCAGACGGGCCGCCAAACGAGCGTTCTGCCCTTCCCGGCCGATCGCGAGCGACAGCTGGAAATCGGGGACGATGACGCGCGCCACCCGCTCGTCCGGGTCGATGATCTCGGTACGGACCACCTTCGACGGTGACAGGGCGTTCCCCACGAAGGTCGCGGGGTTGTCCGAGTAGTCGATGATGTCGATCTTCTCGCCGTCGAGCTCGCTCATGACGGCGCGAACCCGCGAACCCATCGGACCGATGCAGGCACCCTTGGCGTTGAGCTCCGGGATCGTCGCCCGCACCGCGATCTTCGTACGGTGACCGGCCTCACGCGCGATCGCCGCGATCTCCACAGAACCGTCCGCGATCTCCGGGACCTCCGCCGCGAAGAGCTTGCGGACGAGGTTCGGGTGCGTACGGGACAGGGTGATCTGCGGGCCACGCATGCCCCGGTTCACTCCGATGACGACCGCGCGCAGGCGCTTGCCGTGCGGGTAGTCCTCACCGGGCACCTGCTCGATCTGCGGCAGCATCGCCTCGATCTTCCCAAGGTCGACAACGACGATGCCCTTCTCGGCCCGCCCCTCGTGCGCCTGGACGACGCCGGTGACGATGTCGCCTTCCATCCCGGCGTACTCACCGAAATTGGCGTCGTCGGTGGCCTCACGCAGTCGCTGCATGATGACCTGTTTCGCGGTCATCGCCGCGATACGTCCAAAGTCGACCGGGGTGTCGTCCCACTCGTTCAGGAGGTTGCCCTCCGTGTCGAATTCGCGTGCCAGGACCTTCGCGTTCCCCGTCGAACGGTCGATCTCGACGCGCGCGTGGGGGTTGGCGTCAGGCGTGTGCCGGTAAGCGGTCAGCAGCGCGCTCTCAATGGCGTTGACGATCGCCGCGAACGGGATGTCGCGTTCGCGCTCCAACGATCTCAGGGCAACGAGGTCGATATGCACCGCTTACCCCTCCTTTTCTTCAGTGCCGGACGGCCGGGAGAACTCCAACTGGATGCGTCCGGGGCCAAGGTCACCGTAGCCCACGCGTGACGGACCACCGGACAACTGCAATTCGACACCCCGGTCGTCGGCGGACAAAATTCGCCCGGTCACCGTACCGTTGTCCCGCTTGACACTGACGAGCCGACCGATGTTGCGGCGCCAGTGTCGGGGCAGCGTCAACGGGCGGTCGACCCCGGGGGACGAGACCTCCAACGTGTAGGTACTGGTCGCGAACGGACCGTCGGCCTCTTCGGAGGCGTCGAGCGCCTTCGAGACGGCTCGGGAAACGGCCGCGATCGCATCGAGATCGGTGCCCCCGTCTCGATCGACGAGGAGCCGGACCAAGGTGCGGCGCCCAGCCTGCGACACCTTGAGTTCTTCCAGGTCATAGCCCTCGTCGTTGATCACCGGAGTGATGACCGCCTCGACTCGTCTCCGCACCGCGTCACTCATGCGCACCCCCAATATTCAGCGTGTAGTCGTTGCGGCGAGAGTAGCCGACGGGGGGTTCGAGGCAGCGTGCGAATGCGGGGCGCCACCGGCGCCGCACTCCGGGTCGCCGCCCCGCGATCGCCTCACGCCTGGCAGACTCGTAGGCGTGTCTGTGAACCGTCGAGTCTTCGGGCGTCGTGTCGTGCTGATGGCGGGTATGTCGGCGGCGGCGTTGTCCGTCGCGGGGTGCGTCCCCGCGACGCGTGGGCGGTTCGTGGCCTCGCACACCTTGGATTCGGCTCTCGCCTCGGCGGAGCGCATGTACGCCGGCTATGCCGCGGCGATCGAAGCGGGCTCCGGGGGAACCGCGACGCTGGAAATGGTGCGCGACAACCACACCGCTCACATCGAGGCGTTGCGTCGGATTCTCGGCCGGGACGAGCCCGAATCGGTCGAGACTCCGGACGCGTCCCTGGACGCGCTGATCGAAGCCGAGAAGGAGGCCGCCGAGATCGCGGCCGACGCGTGCGTCGGCGCCGCCCCTCAGTACGCGGTGCTGCTGGGTGAGATCGCGGCGAGCAGGAACTGTCACGTCGCGGTCCTGCGAGAGATCCACAAAGGCTGATCTTTACCTCGTCGCGCGGGGGCGCGACGGCGGGTGTTCTATGAAGGAGAAGGCATGACCGAGGACGGCCTGATCGCGGCGTTGAGCGTCGAGTTCGAGGCGGTGTACATGTACACCGAGGCGGTTCCGCATCTGTCGAAGCCGCTGCGCGGAATCGCGGCCGACGCCGAACAGGCCCATCGGAATCTTCGCGACATGGTGCTGGTCGCGCTGAACGACGCCGGCAAAGACGCACCCGCGGCGGCGGCCGGCTACCGGATGCCCACGGAGCCGACCGATGAAGCGAGTTCCATCGTTGTGATTAGCACCACTGAGGACAAAGCTGCGCAAGTGTGGCGCGCGGCACTGGCGACGACGACCGGGGACGAACGACGAGTCGCCGTCGAAGGCCTGTCCGCTGTCGCCCGATTGGCGGCCACATGGCGCCGCGCCCTCGACGAATCCCCCTCGGTGCCCGCTTTTCCCGGACGCCCGTAACGACGGTCGTACCGTCGATCAAAGGATCGGCAAACATCGAACTATGCCCATATCGTGGCCAGGTGGTGACACATAGGATCGCGACCACGGTGACGATCCGAATAACGGTTCATCCGTTCGGCCAGTGTTGCCGCTCGCCTCTTGCGGTTGACCATGAGCACGGTCATGCTCTGAGTTACACAGAGTGATACCGGGTATGTAACACCTTTATAAAGGAGTGGTCTTGAGCGTTAAACACGGGCTTTTGGCGTTGCTGGAACGTGGCCCGGCCTATGGCTACCAGCTTCGATCCTCCTTTGAGGAATCAACCGGTACGACATGGCCGCTCAACATCGGGCAGGTCTACACGACGCTGACGCGCCTCGAACGCGATCACCTCGTCCGCGCGCTTCCCGAGAACCAGCACGGCCAAAGGCCCTACGCCATCACCGACGCGGGACGCGCGGCACTGGCGGTCTGGTTCGCGTCCCCGGTCGCGGGCTCGGATCGTCCCCGCGACGAACTGGCGATCAAACTCGCGCTGGCACTGACGACCCCGGGAGTCGACGTCCCGTCCGTCGTACAGACCCAGAAGACCGCGACCATTCGGTCCCTTCAGGAATGCACGCGGCTGAAGACACAGGCCGGCGAGAACGACGTGGCGTGGACCCTGATCCTCGACTCGATGATCTTCAAGGCCGAGGCGGAGATGCGCTGGCTCGACCACTGCGAATCGAGCCTGCTCGGTCGCGATCGGCCCGCCGAAGCCCACGATCTCTCCGAAGCCGCCCCCGCCGAGCCCGTCGAGGTGGACCACGGATGACCGTGCTGCGCCTGTCAGAGGTGCACCGCACGCACGGGCGTGGCGAAGCGCGAGTCCACGCTCTTCGCGGTGTCGACTTGACGGTCGGCACGGGTGAACTGGTCGCGGTCATGGGGCCGTCGGGTTCGGGCAAGTCAACGCTGCTGAACATCGCCGGCGGTCTCGACGTGCCCTCGTCCGGTTCCGTCGAAGTCGAGAACACCGCGCTGACCGCCCTGTCGCGCCGCAAGCTCGCCCGGCTACGGCGGCGCGCCATCGGCTACGTGTTCCAGGATTTCAATCTCATCCGCAGTCTCACCGCTCACGAGAACGTCGCGTTGCCGCTCGAACTCGACGGCGTGCCGCCGCGCAAGTCACGCGCGGCGGCGACCCAGGCGCTCACGGACGTAGGGCTGTCCGACCTGGCCGATCGCTTCCCCGATTCGATGTCCGGTGGACAGCAGCAGCGGGTCGCGATCGCGCGCGCGGTCGTCGGCGAGCGACGTCTCATCCTCGCGGACGAACCGACCGGCGCGCTCGACTCACGCACGGGCGAGACCGTCGTCAAACTCCTTCGGCAACGCTGCGACGCCGGGGCCGCCGGAGTGCTCGTCACTCATGACGCCCGGCACGCGGGCTGGGCCGATCGCGTCGTCTTCCTCCGCGACGGCGCCATCGTCGACGCCTCCACTCCCCTGCTCGGTGTCGATTCCCTTCTGGAGCTGCCCCGGTGATTCCCGCCTCTTGGCGGTTGATCCTGCGGATCGCCCGCCGTGATGCCCTCCGCACCAAGGGCCGGTCCCTGCTGGTCGTGGCGCTGCTCGGACTGCCGATGCTCGCGATCAGCGTCGCCGCCACGACGTTCGACAGTCTCCGGCCCACGTCGGCGGAGCAGGCGGAACGGGACATGGGCGTCGCCGACGCGATGCTCGACTGGTCGTACGACCTGCCGATCACGCAGGAACCGCTCGACCTGGCCCGCGTCATTCCGACCGCGTGGCTCGCCGAGACCCCGCAGCGCCAGGAGACGCACAAGACTCCCCACACCCGAGACGACTACCTGGCCGCCCTCCCCGAAGGCAGCAGACTGCTCGAGATCACCGCGGCCGACGGACGCATCATCACCGCGGACGCCGCGCGCGANNNCGACCCGCTGCTGCTGTCCACCGGACATCGAATCGGGGAAGCGATCGGCCAGGTCGGACAGCCCTACGTCCGTGAG